>JAGCAK010000099.1 GCA_017652745.1 Lachnospiraceae bacterium | reverse complement strand
CGGATGAAGAAGATCTGAATAATGGCTTCGAAATCTTTCTTTGCCATACCGATCACGTCCCGGTCCTCGCCAGGAGAGTATTCCACCTTCTGTGTGGCTGCAATTGTTACAGCTGAATCCAAAAGCTGCTTCCACTCCCCGGCTTTTTCATACTCCATCGCATCAGCGGCCTTTTTCATTTCATCTTTGATATAAGTCAGGATCTCCTTGGAATTTCCTTCCAGAAACCGGCGCACAGCGTGGATCCGCTCTGCATATTCTTCCTGCGTGATCTTCCCGGCACAAGGTGCATCACATTTGTTAATATGATGATTCAGACACGGACGCTCTTTTCCGATATCCCGCGGCAATACCCGGCTGCAGGTACGCAGATGATATACAGCATTCAATAATGAGATCACGCTCCGCACTTCATATACATTTGGATAAGGTCCGTAATACCGGTCCTTATCTTTTCTGATCTTCCTTGTTAGAACCAGTTTCGGAAAAGCATCACTGACTGTCAGCCGGATATACGGATAGGTCTTGTCATCACGCAGCATAGTATTGTAACGCGGATGATGCTCCTTGATCAGGTTATTTTCCAGGATCAGTGCTTCTACCTCTGAATCTGTAATGATGTACTCAAAATAAGCGATCTGAGTCACCATCTTGTCAATCTTTGGCGAATGCTTTGGTCCGTTCTGAAAATACTGGCTGACCCGGTTCTTCAGATTTTTCGCTTTGCCTATATAGATGATCTCATCGCGGCTGTCGTGATGCAGATATACGCCCGGTTTCGCCGGGAGTTTTTTTAATTCTTCCGAAATATCAAACATTTTTGTTTTCTTCCTGTTGAAGATAATTTAATAAAATTATCGTGTAAAATCAAGTCAGGATATGTTATAATATTTTTCGCTTTTCAGAAAAAGCAGTTGAAAGGTGTAATTATGAATAGAGAAACAAATAACCGTAGTAATAATAATATACCGGACCTCTTCGAAGAGGCGCTGGAATTAGAAGAAACCATCGTTCAGCCTTCCTTTGATGAACCGGATTTATCAGAAGAAATGACGGCAGAAACCGCTGATATTCCTGTTGACCCAACCTTCTTTGATGAGCAGGTCATTAATGTTCCGATCATCGACCCGCCGGATATGAAGAGTATATCTTCCTACCCGGATGCACAGATCTATGATCATCTGTTTTCGACAGATGATGATTTCCTGTTGGATGAAGAAACCGAAGAAGCTGTAACAGACGATGAGTTTCTGTTGGATGTTGATGCCGTAGAAGATGTCATATCATCTATGAAAGAGAACCCTGCTGTTCCTGAGGTGGTTGAACCCGTAACAATCATTGACGAGGTTGTTCCGATTTTTCCTGATTTGGAGCCTGACCCGGAACCAGCTTCAGAACTAGCTCCGTTGGCAGAAGCAGAACCGGAAAAAAACATCTCTGTCAAGAAACCGGCTAAAAAACCTCCTGTCAAAAGAGCGGGCATGCCAAAAGAAGAAAAGGCAAAGGCACCTGAACCAGTTGAAGAAGAAAAACCGGTCCGCAGGAAACCACGCGTAAGGCGTGCCGGTGAAGCTGCTGCCTCAGCGGCTGCATCTGCCTTTGCTGCAACTACAGCCAAAACTGCTGACGCAAAACCTGCAATTGCACCTGCCACAGAGGCAGAGGACTTACCTCCTATCTCATTAATGGAGGTCAATGCCCCAAGAAAAGTGATGCCGAAAAAACCGTCCGGAAAACCAGATCTTCCACAGAGAAGAACGGATGAAAAACCGTCTGCCCCGAAGAAAAAGGCTCCTGGTTCCAGGCCATCCGGCAGACCAGCAGAAAGACCAGCTGCAAAGACTCCTTCTGCTAAACCGCAGAGATCAAGAGCTGCAGCGCAAACTCCTGAAACAAAGAATATTTCAGAGGAGAAGACGGAACCGAAAAAGCGCCCTTTTTCGCCTCTGGAAAAAATGAGAAAAAGACTGGCTCGGAAGTGGTCGTAAAACAACAGCCAAAAAAACCTTCAGGTTTTAGAAAATACTTGTTTTTAGCTATCATCGTGATTGCAGCTGGCGTTTTCATTTTTTCCGGTATCAAATTAATAACCATTGTCAGTGGATATAAAAAAGGATCTGACACCTATAAACAAATCGAGGATCTTTCCGGAAAAACGGCGAGAGAACCCGCCTCTAAAGGTGATACCGACACGTCGGAAACGGTATTTTTTGATGTTCCCGCTTTAAAAGCAATCAATTCAGATACGAAAGGATATCTTTATGGAGAAGGTGTCCTCTCTTATCCTGTTGTCCAGTGTGACAATAATTCCTATTATCTGGAGCACTTGTTCGATGGGACTCCTAATGCCTGTGGATGCCTTTTTATTGATTCCGGTATTTCGCAGGCTTTCGAGGCTCAGAACTGCATCATCTATGGCCATGATATGAAGGACGGGTCCATGTTTGCGTCCCTTCACTATTATGCAGATTCCGGTTTTTATAACGAACATAAAGAATTTCACGTCTTTACAGAAGAACATCATTATGTCTATAAAGTGATGTCAGCGTTCGTTACAAATCTGGACGGAATCGTATACCGCACAACTTTCAGCAGTGATGAAGATTTCGTGAATTTCCTGTACACCGTTGCTGGTGCATGTCCATATGAAACAGACTACGGAGAGTTAACAGCAGATAGAAAAGTCATCACCATGTCCACATGTGTAGGAAATGATGATGACCATCGTATGGTTGTTGTTGCGATCCGGGATCGCGAAATTAAAGAAGAGTCTTAGTTTAATCCGTATGCATGACCCAGCTCTTTGATATGAGGGGTCGCTCTCCGGATCATATCGTAATCCACGCAGTATGCAAAACGCACATACCCTGGGCAGTCAAATGCTGCCCCGGAGGAACAGAGGATGTGAAAGTCCTCTTTTGCTTTTGTAACAAATTCTGTGTCGTCTTCTACCGGAGTCTTTACAAACATATAGAATGTGCCTTGCGGTTTGACATATTCAAATCCCGCAGCATCCATGGCATCCATTAAAGCCTTCCGGTTCTTTTCATATTCACCGATATCGGTTCTCTTATCCAGAACTTTAATAATGGCAAGCTGCTGAAGCGACGGAGCATTGACACAACCCAGCACACGAACACCAATGGAGGAAGCAGCAATAATACGTTCGCTCTCCTCTGCCTCATCCGGAATCAAAAGATAACCAATACGTTCGCCAGGCAGACTCATTGATTTACTGTAAGAATAGCAGACCAGGGTATTCTTATAATACTTTGTTAAAAACGGCACCTCGACCTGATCATAAACGATCTCCCGATATGGTTCGTCAGAAAGCAGAAAGATCGGGTGGCCGTATTTCTGCTCCGCTTCTTCCATAACATTTGCCATAGCGCAGATAGTGGCCTCGTCATAGACAACACCGGTCGGATTATTCGGATTATCAATAATGACTGCACGTGTTTTTTCTGTGATGGCTGCTGCAAACTGCTCCATATCCGGCATAAAGGTAGGCGGATTTGGAGGAACTACAACCGTTACACCACCAAAGTCAGAAATATAGTTTCTGTATTCCAGAAAGAACGGAGCGAATACGATGACTTCATCTCCCGGATTGATCAGAATTTTCATTGATACGACCAGAGCATTTGCAGCACCGACGGTCATCGTAACATTTTCCATACGGAAAGACGTCCCAAACCGTTCATTCAAATCGTTTGCAATTGCTTCCCGGGAAATCTCATATCCCGCATTACTCATATAACCATGCAGCATCATCGAATCTGTCGTATCGATAACTTCCTTCAAGGCATCATTAAACTCTGTTGGTGCAGGGACAGAAGGATTTCCCAAACTGAAGTCGTACACATTTTCATCGCCGAATTCCTTCCGCATCTTTTTCCCTTCTTCAAACATAGCCCGAAGGGTTGAACCCGTCGCCAAAAGACGTTCCATTTCTACCGAGATAACTTTACTCATTTTCGTCCCTTTCTGTGCATCTCTGCATTTACTTTTTGACCTTGATCACATACCATCTGGCATCCAGTGCTGCCACAAGATCTCCATGTGCGTAAAACTCCAACGCACCTGTCACTTCGTTCTTTCGGAAACTGTCGCTGAAAAACGGTTTCCCAAGTTCCGGAATTTTTAAGGCTTCTCCTTCTTCCAAACGGAACTCGATCTCCGAGGAAACAGTGGTATAGGAAAGCTCCGGATATGTGATCAGGATCTTTCTGATCCCCGGCTCTCCTATATTTCCTTCCTCGGGAGCCTCTCCCAGTCTTCCCAGAAGTTCGCGGAAACTAAGACGAGCCATTTTCAGATAAAGGTCTTTGCCTCCTCTTTTTTTGTAAACCGTTACTTTCACCGGAAGCCGTGATTCAAACAGCTGATTGATAAAGATCGGATAATCCGCTTTCAGTTCACTCCTATCCGGATCGATATGAAGTTCCTCCCGCATCGCCTCCAGTTTCCGGTTGACCTTTTCCATCCGAGGCTCTTCTCCGTAAAAACGGAATGATCTTCTTTTTACGAGGGCGTATTTGGCTTCCAGGAAAAACCGGTAGGCATCTCTATTGCCAAGACCATAAAGAAGGCCTTCCTGACAAGCCTCACCCATGCGGTAAGCATATTCCGCGAAGCGCCCGTCATAGATCCCCCTGCAGAAATCATCCTGTGTTTCCCGATATCCGGTCACCAGCATTTCCACACCCATATCGACATTCTTTTTTACACCTGTCCCATGGATCAGCATATCCGCGACCATATAAATGCTTTCGTCAATGCCGTCCAATGCCGCATACGCGAAGTAGGAAAAAGCTTTTTCATATTCGGCAACATTATCATTGGTCCGTCCATGATAATAGATATAACCAAGTCCGTTGGCAGCCGCCGGATCACTTGTCTTGTTATATAATTCGAGCAGATATTTTTCCGCCTTTTTCCAATTCTGCCGATAGCAGGCGTTTCCTTTATAATGGCTCCAGGCCAATATCCGGATCGCAGTTACATCACCAAGTACATATAGTTTTTTTACAAAATCTTTAAACAGCGCCTTTTCTTCCGGTGTTGCCTTTCTGAGGTCTTCATCGCTGTCATATGACAGCACCACATGCCGCATCTGTCCCGGGCTGTAGATCCAGGCTCCCTGTGGTTTCCCTTTGCAGAACAGATAAGAATCCACTCGCTCGATAATATCATTGCAGATCATAAAGTAGGCACTTTCTTCCAATGCCCCTCTTGTGTCATCTGGTTTATCCCATAGCGGTTCCTCGTCGAAACGAACCATATATTCTTCAAATTCTTCCCGTCTTCCGAACCGTTCCTCCAATCTCCAGTATAGCTTCTCCGTCATACCAAAAACGGTGGAAAAGATCTCCTTCTCATCTTTTGGAAAATCGGAAAAAAGATCCGGATCATATTTCCCCGGAATTCCCAGATCTTCATAAAAGACATTCAAAATGATCCAGAACCACTCTTTGAAGTGCGGCAGAGGATCCTTTTTTTTATTGATCGTGATCAGCGCTTTCCGGATATCAGAAGCCATCAGAGTATAGCGCCGTTCCAGTTTTAAATTGAAGGACGGATAAACCTTCTCTGCAAGATCTTCATATGCTGTTTCCCCTGTCAGCAGTGATTTCAGCTGACGGATCGAAAGAACATATGGAGGAAGCGGGATCAGCGCATTCTCACTCAGCATGATGATTGCTGAGGAGGATGTCTGCTCCGTCTGCATTCCCAGATTGTTCTCATAAAGGATCACGCCGTACTCTCCGCTCTTCTTGTGAATCGCGATCTTTGCCAGCCTGCCTTCAAATTCTCCGTATTTTATTTTTACCCAGTCACCTGCTTTAAATAAATCCATATTTTACTTTAATGTCCGGCCCGCTTTCGCATCCGGGAATCCAGGATCCGCTTACGGATCCTAAGGGATTGCGGAGTCACTTCCAAAAGTTCATCCGTATCGATAAACTCCAGTGCCTGTTCCAGACTCAAAATACGCGGCGGAGTCAGTTTCAGCGCTTCATCCGCGCTGCTGGAACGGGTATTGGTCAGGTGCTTCGTTTTACAGACATTCACTTCAATGTCATCTGATTTTGCGTTTTCTCCAACTACCATACCTGCATATACTTTTTCGCCCGGGCTGATAAATAAAGCACCTCTCTCCTGAGCAGCAAACAATCCATATGTGACTGCTTCTCCTGGTTCATAAGCAATTAGAGATCCCTGATTCCGGTAAGCGATGTCACCCTTATATGGCTCATAACCATCAAAGATGGTATTCATGATACCTGTACCTTTGGTACTGGTCAGGAATCTTCCATGGAATCCGATCAGTCCTCTCGCAGGAATAGAAAACTCCAGGCGGACACTGCCATCTGATAATGTCGCCATACTGACCAGATTGCCCTTGCGTTCAGAAAGCATGCTGATGATCGTTCCGGAAAACTCTTCCGGCACATCTATGACTGCCTGCTCCATTGGCTCAAGCTTTTTGCCGTTCTCATCGGTTTTATAAATAACTTCCGCTTTACTGACTGCGAACTCATATCCTTCCCGTCTCATATTTTCGATCAGAACAGACAGGTGAAGTTCGCCTCTGCCGGATACTTTGAAGGTATCCGTATTTTCTGTGTCCTCTACGCGAAGGGATACATCCGTATTCAGCTCCCGGAAAAGACGCTCCCGGATCTGTCTGGAGGTACACCATTTTCCTTCTTTTCCTGCCAGTGGGCTATCATTCACCATAAAGTTCATGGAAATCGTCGGCTCGGAAATCTTCTGGAACGGGATGGCTTCCATACCATCTGCACAGATGGTATCTCCAATCTGCAGATCCGCTATACCGGAAAGCGCCACAATATGTCCAACACCTGCTTCCTTGACATCTACTTTTTCCAGACCACTAAATTCATACAGTTTCGTGATCTTAACTTTTTCTTTTGTAGCAGGATCGTGCGCATTCAAACGGATCAGTTCCTGTCCAACGGCAATCGTTCCGTTATCTACCTTGCCGACACCGATACGGCCTACATATTCATTATAGTCAATCGTAGAAATCATGACCTGTGTCCCTTTTTCCGGATCCCCGGTTGGTGCCGGAATGTTTTCTATAATACAGTCGAACAGCGGCTTCAGGTCTTTTTTCTCGTCGTTTAAATCTTTGATCGCATATCCGTGCTTTGCGGATGCAAAAATGATCGGAGCATCCAGCTGCTTCTCATTAGCATCCAGATCCATCATCAGTTCCAATACTTCATCAATGACTGCCTCCGGTCTGGCTTCCGGACGGTCAATCTTATTAATACAGACGATGACATCCAGATCCAGATCCAATGCTTTCCGCAGGACAAATTTTGTCTGCGGCATCGTTCCTTCAAAAGCATCTACCAAAAGAATGACGCCATTGACCATTTTCAAAACACGTTCCACTTCTCCGCCGAAGTCTGCGTGTCCCGGTGTGTCTACGATATTGATCCTCACCCCGTTGTAATCGATTGCTGTGTTTTTAGAAAGGATCGTGATGCCTCTTTCACGCTCCAGATCATTAGAATCCATGACCCTTTCCCGGACCTCCTGACCCTGCCTGAAAACACCGCTCTGCGCCAGCATGGCGTCTACCAATGTGGTTTTTCCATGATCGACATGTGCGATAATTGCTATATTTCTGATTTTCTCTTCTTTGATCAACATACGATTACTGCCTCTGTTTTGGGTGAATATTGTGTGCCTTTTTTAGATTATGATTTGAGTGTTGCACGATGTGCTATTTTACTATTTTTAGTATGAAATGTAAATTATTACATGTATCATTTATTTTCGAATCTGCGGTATTTCACTGAGATACCCTGTCATCAGATCTCTTTCCCTGGTCTGTTCAGGAAGAACCATTTCTTCCCCGCACTCTCTTCGGTGATCAAATAAAAAATGGAGAGTACGCTCATAATTTTCACCATTATAAGCCACCTGCGTAACCCCCGAATGATTTGTTTCAACTTCAACAAACTGGGCAGAACCAGTTTCTTCCGCTCCTCTTGCCTCGTTGATCTTTTGAACAAATAAACGGGAAAAATTGATGGAATAACCCGGATCATAGGAATCATGGAAAGCAAGCAAATGAACATTTCCCAAACGGCTTACATTCGAATAAGAAATATCTGCGCCTGTGGCAGCTGCCGTTACTGCTGCGGCAAACCGGTCCGGATACTGACTGAGCAGATCAAAGACAAACAGTCCTCCGACACTATCTCCCATCAGATATTCCCGGTTTACATCAATGCTGTATTTATTCTCCATCTCATCCAAAAGCTGGCAAAAGACCTGTTCCATCGGGCTTTTTCCAAGAACTGATGCAAAATAGGTGCTTCCATACTGGGTTTCATCCACCCACCAGCCTGCACCGATCCACTCACTATTTGCTGTGCAAAGAGCCTGTGCAAAGGCGACTGGCAGATCTCCTGCGCCTTCTGTTTCATATTTATAATTTGACGCATGCTGCATTCCTTTTTCATCAGAGTATAAAACAACGGGATATAGTCCATCATCATCGAACATCAGACAGCCCTCTGGCTGAATGAATAAAACAAAGCAGTCACAGGATGGATCTTCCTGAATATCCCAACTCCAATTCCCTAAAAAATACCCATCATAGTTTCCTCCAAAGGCATTATATACTGCACCCGTCACAGGGAATCCTTCCCTGACATTCCCGTTTTCATCCCGGGTTTTTGCATTGATAGCAGACAAGGCGTTCCAATCCGAAGTCAGATAGAGTGTTCCCTGCGTATATCCGTAACGGCGCAGCGCATGTGTGTACTGATCAGACTGCAGTGCACTCTGATCGATCGCACTTCCAAAATGTATATTTTGCGAAAAATAAAGCGCTCCGACTCCCGGGAAAATAGAAAGGATTGGATACTTTTTTGCCGGATCATAATTGGCAGGAACATGCAGCCAGTAAGACAGTGTAAAATTCTCAGAAACCCTCTCTCCAGTCAAAAGATTCACGCCACCGTCTTCCCTCGGAACAAGATATTTTTCCAGACTGACTGTCGGCCCTGTGATATAATGACACTCCACCTCACCGTTTTCATCAGCAAATAACGCCTCCCATGGATAGGAGGCGATATCAATGCCAGAATTGGTTGCGTACACGCTTTTTGGGAAGCCCAGGATTCCTATTATGGCAATCATGCATACTGCCAGGAGGATCCGGATCCCGGTGAAATGCTTTTTTTGTTTCTTCATGTTACATTCTTAGTCGGGATCAATCAGCAGCTTCTACACTCTTGGTAGCGATCAGATCAGCGCCGCTTCCAGCTATATCAGAAAGAATCACCTGACCGATCGTGACGGGTGCTTTTACACTGACCTTCTGCAGAAGACTTTCTGCCTCCCAGACTTTTTCTTTCGGTATTGCCCCATTTGTTTTAACAGGGCAGCGTAAGATCTGACCTCCTTCACAAGCAACTGTGCTGGTCAGAACGCGGACCGGTGCCATGGATTCGGTGCGGCCATATTCAGCGCCACGCTCGCAGGAATTTCCTGTGACCGCGTAATCATTTTCTTCATCTACCATCAGATGGCATCCTTGCGGACAGCAGATACAGATCAGTTCTTTCATGCGCGCACCTCCTTTTCTTCAACTTTTTCCTCGACTGTTAACTGCAGCTCTCCTTTGCATTTCTGCAGCTGATCTTTTGTCAGCACGATATTCTGCATTTCTCCCGGAGCCAGGAACTTTTTATGATATCTTGCCACTTCTTCTCCAGCTGAGGTAATTACAATATCCGCCTTCGGGAAGATCCTCCCTACACGGAAGAACAGTTTAACAAATTTATCCACGTTAGCCGGACGGATCTTCTGCGGAACAATATAGGTTGCTCCATCCATGTTTTTTGTTTCAATACAGTCAGCGGCTTCTCCTTTTCCTGCACTCAGAACATAGGCCGCTGCCGATTCGCCGGCACGTTCGCTTTCGTCACTGACGAAGTCGACCAGATCATGCACATGGCAGACATTGCCGCAGGCAAAAATGCCCGGAAGGCTGGTCTCCATGTTTTCATATACGTATGCTCCTTTTGTCCGGCGGTCAATCTCAATCCCGGCATCCTTTGTCAATTCATTTTCCGGAATCAGTCCAACACTTAATAACAGTGTATCGCAGTCAAAGATCATCTCTGTCCCCGGAATCGGTTTCCGGTCCGGACCCACTTCATTGACAACGACCTGCTCCACTCTCTTTTCTCCGCGGATCTCTGTTACTGTATGGCTAAGATACAGTGGAATGTCATAATCATTCAGACACTGTACGATATTCCTGTTCAGACCGCTGGAATAAGGCATCAGTTCTACGCATGCTAAGACTTTTGCGCCTTCCAGAGTCATACGCCTTGCCATGATCAAACCGATATCTCCGCTTCCTAAGATCACGACCCGCTTGCCAGGCATATAGCCGTCAATATTTACATACCTTTGTGCAGCACCAGCAGTGAACACGCCTGCCGGACGAGTTCCAGGAATGACTACACCGCCACGCGGACGCTCCCGGCATCCCATTGCAAGAACGATCGATTTGGTTTTTTCACAAACATAGCCGCATTCTTTCCCGGCCATTGCCACTTCATAAATAGGAAGGTCATCCTGGCCGCTCAAACCAGCATCATCGGTCTCCGGCAGAGCTTTATGAATATCAAGCACCATGGTGTCCAAACGTACCTGCACACCGGTTGCTTTCACTTCTTCAATATAGCGGGCTGCATATTCCGGCCCAGTCAGTTCCTCTTTAAAATGATGAAGTCCGAACCCGTTGTGGATGCACTGGTTCAGGATTCCTCCCAGCTCCCAGTTACGTTCCACGATCAGTACGTTTTTCAGCCCATTGTTCCAAGCCGCTTTTGCAGCGGCAAGCCCAGCAGGTCCTCCGCCGATAATAATCAAGTCATACATTATCTGGCACCTCCTTCCGGTGCTTTGCTGAGTCTTTCTTTCTCTGCCATTTCAGAAACCAGCAGCTCTGATCCGGTTCCTTCCTGCAAGATCTCCGTTTCTGAAATTCCCAGTTCTTCCGCCAGAATACGGGCTATCTGCGGTCCGCAGAAGCCGCCCTGACAGCGGCCCATACCAGTTCCTGTCCTGCGTTTTATACCATCTAAGCTGACCGGAG
The DNA here is from genome assembly GCA_017652745.1 of Lachnospiraceae bacterium. Lineage (GTDB taxonomy): Bacteria > Bacillota > Clostridia > Lachnospirales > Lachnospiraceae > RGIG5612. The sequence goes on along the minus strand of JAGCAK010000099.1, from coordinate 2,487 downwards.
GAATAGGCGAGTGCAGTGCGTCGCGAATCTCTCCTTCTGTAATCGTTTCACAGCGGCAAACCACATGTGCATAAGCAGGATCCTTTTGGATCAGCGCCTGCTTCTCTTCCGGACTTAATTCTTTAAAACGGATCTTCTTCCGTTCAGTAATAACATTCTCTTTTTTCTGCATGTTCAGAAGATGACTTTCTGCATTCCATGCTTCCAGTAATTCTCTGACGTATTCGCCAATACCCAGCGCAGAGGAAAGCCCCGGTGAGCAGATTCCGGCAACATCGATATAGCTTCCATGTCTTTCCAGAATAAAATCATCTTCATCGGTTCTTGCCCGGACACCGGAAAAATTCCTGATGTTCTGCGAAAGATCGATCGATGGTACAGATTTCTTTGCGCTTTCACTTACCTTATCCAAACCTTCCCAGGAGGTTGCAGTATCATTTCCGATCACATCCTCTGAGTTTGGTCCTACGATCAGATTTCCATGAACAGTCGGAGAAACCAGGACACCTTTTCCACGTCCTGTCGGAGCCTGGAAGATTGTCCGGGAAACCCTTGTCCCCTCACTTTTATCCAACAGATAATACTGGCCGCGTTTCGGTCTTGTCTTGAAGGTATGAGGAAGAACAAGATCCCGCAGTTGTCCGGCAAAGAGACCAGCCGCATTGATCACGGTCTTCGCTGTAAATACAGTCTCTTTTGTATCTCCCTGCGGAAGGAGAGCTCCTTCTGCGATCTTTGTCTCGATCTGCCAGGATCCTTCTTCTTTCAGACCGATCACTTCACGATTTAAAAACAGCTGTACACCATTCTTTACGGCCGTTTCTGCAAGTGCCAGTGCAAGTTCCCAAGGAGAGACAATAGCGGAATCATTTTCCAGCAAGACCCATTTCACCGCTTCGGAAAGGTTTGGCTCAAGATTCCTTGCTTCTTCTCCAGTAATGATCTCTTGATTCTGCACGCCATTTTCAACGCCTTGCTGATAAAGACGTTCCAGTATCTGTTTTTCTTCCTCACTAAATGCAACGACCATAGCCCCGCATTCTTTATACGGAACATCCAGCTTTCTGCATACTTCTCTTGCCAGGGCAGATCCTCTGACATTCAGTTTTGCCATCAGCGTCCCCGGATGCGGGTCAAACCCTGCATGCATAATACCGGAGTTTGCCTTTGTGGCACCGGTAGCTATATCATTTTCCTTTTCCAGGACAGCTACTTTCAGATCATACTGCGAAAGTTCATAAGCAATAGCTGCGCCGCTCACACCACAGCCGATCACGATTACATCAAACGCGTCCATTCTCTCTTCAGTCCTTTTCCTCATGACAACAGGAGTGAAAGTCATCGATATCTGCTGCCATCCATTTATCCGTTACCAGTTCAAAATGCATCGTCTTGAAAAACCGCAGTGCATCAGCATGAGCCGGATCAGAAAGATCCCATGCATCCGGCAGCTTGACCCAGACTTGTTTTGCACCGCAGAGATTGGCTTTATCCACCAGCATCCGTAAGGCAAATTCACCATATCCCTTTTTCCGGTAAGCTGGAACAATGCCAATCTGATCGATATAAAAACGGAACTGCTCAACATCACACAAGATGCGGCCGCACCCGATAAACGGGTCCGTCCCTTCCTCCAGTTCGTCTTTCAGATCGACCAGAATATTGACTGCTTCAGGATCCAGTGCATCTTCCGCCGGATCCATCTGCGCATCACATAAAGATAACTGACGCACTTTAAGTACGTCAGTTAAATCTTCACCTTGGTTGATATATTTACCGTGAATCATTGATTATTCTCCGTCATCAACAACTTCTTCATATTCATCCGGATTATCAGGTTCAAGAATATCTTCTTCGTCAAAAGCTTCTAAATCAGCTTCTTTATCTTCTTCCAGATACTCCTGCTCGCGTCTTGCGGCTTCCTCTTCTGCACGTTTCTTTGCTTCAAGGATCATATCATCTGTATTCAGATGCAGCTTATGATAACGCTTCATACCGGTTCCGGCCGGGATCAGTTTACCAATGATGACGTTTTCTTTCAGGCCGATCAGCGGATCCACTTTACCGTTGATTGCTGCTTCTGTCAGGACCTTGGTGGTCTCCTGGAAGGAAGCGGCGCTGAGGAAGGAATTAGTAGCCAGAGATGCCTTGGTGATACCCAGGATGATCTGCTTTCCTTCTGCCGGCTTCTTGCCTTCTGCGACCAGCTGCTTGTTGACCTTGTTGAACTCTACCAGGTTCACGGTCGTTCCGGACAGGAACTCGGAATCACCGGCATCTTCCACATTCACTTTCTTCAGCATCTGACGCACGATCACTTCAATATGTTTGTCGTTGATCTCAACACCCTGCAGACGGTAGACTCTCTGGACTTCCTTCATAATGTAATCCTGTACGTCTTTTACGTCTTTTACTTTCAGGATGTCATGCGGGTTGATAGAACCTTCTGTCAGCTTTTCACCGACATCCACTTTCACTTTCTGTCCT
>JAGCAK010000098.1 GCA_017652745.1 Lachnospiraceae bacterium | reverse complement strand
GAGAAATCTCCGCGGATCGGATATTTCCATGATATTCCAGGATTCCGGCGCCATGATGAATCCAACCAGAAGAGTCGGAGCCGCATATACGGAGTATATTCGGACGCATGAAAAAAACACAACAAAAAAAGCTGCAACTGTAAAAGGAATAGAAATGCTGGAACGGATGCGTCTTCCATCCGGCGATAATGTTATGAGGAGTTACCCATTTCAGCTTTCAGGCGGTATGCGTCAGAGAGTTGGTATTGCTATGGGTATGACGTATCAGCCAAAGCTGCTTCTGGCAGATGAACCAACATCTGCTCTTGATGTTACAACACAGGCGCAGATTGTCCGTCAGATGATGGAACTGCGGGAAAACTACGGAACATCCATCATTGTTGTGACGCATAACCTGGGTGTTGCAGCCTATATGTCTGATCATATCATCGTAATGCGTAACGGCAGAATTGAAGATCAGGGAGATCGGGATTACATGCTATATCATTCTGAAAATGAGTATACCCATAAACTGTTGGATGCAGTTCCGTCGATAGGAGGGAAGCGTTATGTTTGATGAGAAAGATCTGATTCTTGAGGCAAAACATGTTACCAGACGATTCCCTGCAGCGAAGGGAAAAGTATTAGTTGCAAATAATGATATCAATCTGAAATTCTATAAAGGAAAAACACTGGGTCTGGTCGGTGAATCCGGATGTGGGAAATCAACATTTATGCGTTTTCTGGTGTCTCTGGATAAACCTTCTGAAGGTGAGATCCTTTATAAGGGGCAGGATATTACAAAACTGAAAGGCGAAAAGCTCCGCCAGCACAGGCAGAATATCCAGATGGTATTCCAGGATCCTGCACAGTCGTTTAATCCAAAAATGAAGATCCGTGATGTAATCTGTGAACCACTGTTGAATTTTAAGAGAATCACTCCAGCACAGAAAAAAGAAACGGCTACAAAGCTTTTGGAAATGGTTGAGCTTCCGGGAGAAATGCAGGATCGTTTTATGCACAATATGTCCGGCGGCCAGCGGCAGAGAGTTGCCATCGCAAGAGCACTGGCGTTAGAGCCGGAGATCATTGTCATGGATGAGGCAACCAGTGCACTGGATGTTTCTGTGCAGAAAACGATCATAGAATTGATCACAAAACTGCAGAGAGAAAAGAATATCACGATCGGATTCATCTGTCATGATATCGGCTTGATCCAATCTTTTGCGCATCAGGTGGCTGTCATGTATCTGGGCAATATTGTGGAAGTGCTGCCAGGTGAAGCTATCGGCTCCGAGGCAAAGCATCCGTATACAAAAGCTTTACTGGCATCGGTCTTTGATATCAAGATGGATTTCACGAAAAAGATCGAGAGTATTGAAAGTGAGATCCCATCACCATTAGATGCACCTCCGGGATGCCCATTCTGCGACCGTTGCGATCAGTGTATGGAAATCTGTAAGAAGGAAAGACCATTGCTGATGGAGGTTGCACCGGATCATGAAGTGGCCTGTCATCTTTTTGCAGGAAAGGGTGGTGAGTAAATGAAAAAAATAATTGCGCTTTTCCTCGCTGCCATCCTGATTCTCGGGCTTGCTTCCTGTGGGACAAAAGAAAACCCGTCTGAAGGCGGTTCCGGGGATCAGGTGACAGAACTGGAAAAACATACCATAGGAGTGTTGGTATATAACCAAACAGATGATGAGGTCATTGCCTTCAAGCGTTATTTAGTTAATTATATTGCGGATGCGTTTAATGTTGAATTCCTGTATTCGGGCAATGTCACCTCGGAAGAAGAAGAACAGGAGTATCTGCAGCGGCTTATTGACTCAGGAGCGGAAGGAATCCTATCATTTATCAGTTATGACCTTTCTGCGGAAGTAAAACTTTGTGAACAGGCGAAAGTCTATTATATGATGGCATCCGGCACGGTATCAGATGAGGATTTTGCCTCTGTGGAGGATAATCCGTATTTTCTTGGCGTTATCGGTCCGGGAGCATTTATTGAATATAAAGCCGGTTCTGACATGGCAGCTTTCTTTGCAGATAAAAAGGGAAGCAACGAATATTTTCTTTTAAGCGGCGGCGCAGCATACGGAAATGCTATGCATCAGAGAAGAACGCAGGGGATTCTGGATACACTGGCATCTGCTTATAATGTGACGTTTGAGAAGTCAACGGAAGAGCTTTCTATGAGTGAGGAGCCGGTCCATATTCAGGAAGGGGATCTGAAGATCTGCATTTGTCCTGGTTATATCAGCAGGGATCAGTTCTTTGAACAGATCAAAGGAGAATATGAGAGCGACCAGTATGATACCGTTCTTTCTGTTCTTGGAATTTCCAGAATGGCGGATGTAGTAAAAGGAAAACGACTGGGCGTCATTGACTGTTATAGCGAAACGAATCTGCAGCTGTTTGCATCCGATAATCTACATTATTTAGCGGGAAAATACAGTTCTATTATCGGGCCTTCTTTTGCAGTAATGTACAATGCCATCACCGGTCATGCGGATGAATACCGTCCGAGAGGGAAATCTTTCCATATCACGCAGGGATTCTGGTCCTCGGACAGCAGAGAAGACTTTGAAGAAAAATATACGCTGGCAAGCAGCATTGAGATCAATGCATATAACTATGAAGATCTGCAGAAAGTGATCTCATTATTTAATCCGGAAGCGACATATGAAGACCTGAAAGCATTGGCAGAGGCGGATACCTTTAAGAATGCCTTGGAAAGACGAGCCAGGTAACTAGTTCAATGATCTGACTCTGATGAAATGTTTTCAAAAGTGATCCGAAGGAGTTTCTGAAGGAGAAGACTTTCTTCTGTATTGGAAGCCTTATAATATACCTCTTTGCCGGAACGGCGGCTTACAATGAGATGTCTGTCCTTCAGCAAACGTAAGTGATGCGATGCGGCAGGACTGGAAATGCCTAAAATTGCGGAAATATTAATAACACATTCCTCGCAGTTGCATAATAGGTAAAAGATCCGGATCCTGTTCGCATCGTCAAGATGTTTGAAAATTTCAGCGATTGCCTGATATTTATCAATTTCAGAAAGTTGATCGATCAGTTCTTGTATCCGATCGCTTTCCCCGTGCTCGTGCGGTAAGTGTATGCTACCCATGATAAACTCCTGTTTTTCAGCATTTTTCTTTCAAAAAAAGGAAGAAAAAAGATTGACGGATTACTGTAAAACAAGTATACTACGGATATAACAATTAAACAACCACTTAATCGTTTAATTAAATACAACCAGAAAGGATTATAAAACAATGAAAAAAACGTACAAAATCGATGTTGACTGTGCAGCATGCGCTAATAACATGGAAGAAGCAGCAAAGAAAACAGAAGGTGTGAAAGATGTTGTTGTTAACTTCATGACCTTAAAAATGAAAGTGGAGTTTGAAGAAGGCGCAGATGTGGATACGGTTATGAAAAACGTACGTACTGCATGCAAAAAAGTGGAGGACGACTGCGAAGTTTATATCTAATCTAAGGAGACACCATGAACAAAAAGCAGAAGAGTTTATTGATACGGATCATTATTGCAGCGGTGTTTTTTGTTCCTCTGTATCTGATCTCGGAAGAATATGTAAAGGTTGATCTTCCAAAGTGGGTGATCATCGTATTGTTCCTGATCCCGTATCTGACTGTCGGATATGATATTCTTCGGAAAGCAGCACTTGGGATCAAGAACAAACAGGTTTTTGATGAGAATTTCCTGATGGCTATCGCTACGATCGGCGCGATCGTTCTTGGCGAGTATGGCGAAGGAGTAGCAGTTATGCTTCTTTACCAGATTGGTGAACTCTTCCAGAGTTATGCTGTTGGCAAGAGCCGTCGGAACATCTCTGATCTGATGGATATTCGTCCGGATTATGCCAATATTGAAGTGGACGGCGAATTGGAACAGGTTGATCCGGATGAAGTAGAAGTGGGCAGCATCATCGTTGTGCAGCCTGGTGAGAAGATCCCGCTGGATGGCGTGATCGTGGAAGGCAGATCGGCGCTTAATACCAGCGCGCTGACCGGTGAAAGCAAGCCAGTCGATGTCGAGGAAGGAGAGAATGTCCTTTCCGGAAGCATTAACATGACAGGTGTCTTGAAGATCCGTACCACAACGGAATTTGATGAATCCACCGCATCCAAGATTCTGGATCTTGTGGAGAATGCTTCCTCCAGAAAATCCAAATCTGAAAACTTTATTTCCAAATTCGCACGTGTTTATACGCCGATCGTCGTATACTGTGCTCTGGCACTGGCAATTTTGCCACCGCTCTTTGTTATGATCACAAAGATCGGGATGAGTCACTATGCGACTATTGGAGCAATCTGGATGGATTGGGTCTTGCGTGCATGTACATTCCTGGTCATCAGCTGTCCATGTGCTGTTGTTATCAGTATCCCTCTTAGCTTCTTTGCCGGTATCGGCGGAGCCAGCAAGCAGGGTATTCTGGTCAAAGGTTCCAACTATCTGGAGACATTATCAGAAGTTCGAGTCGTAGCTTTTGATAAGACCGGAACGATCACAAAAGGAAACTTTGAGGTGACCGCCATCCACCATACTCCGTTAGAGGAGAAGAAGATGTTGGAGTATGCGGCTCTTGCCGAATGTCATTCTTCTCACCCGATCAGCATTAGTCTTCAGCAGGCTTATGCCAATAAGCTGGATCAGTCACGTGTAACAGATGTGCAGGAAATTTCCGGACATGGAATTATGGCGAAAGTCGACGGTCATGACATCGCGATCGGAAATGAAAAGATGATGACAAAAGTCGGCGTGGAGTATAAGCCATGTCATCATACCGGTACTATTATCCATATGGCACTGGACGGCGAATACGTCGGACATATTGTCATTTCTGATGAGTTGAAGCCTACCTCGAAAGAGGCAATGCAGGCTTTGCGTAAAGTCGGTGTGGAAAAGACAGTTATGCTGACCGGAGATGCAAAGGCTGTTGCAGAAAAAGTTGCAGCAGAAGTGGGATTGACCGATTTCAGAGCAGAGCTTCTTCCGGCAGATAAAGTTAACGCTGTGGAAGAACTGCTTGCAGAATGTACCGGAAAGAAACGTCTGGCATTTGTCGGAGATGGTATCAACGACGCGCCGGTTCTTTCCCGTGCCGATATAGGTATTGCAATGGGAGCATTAGGATCGGATGCAGCAATTGAAGCTGCTGATATTGTCCTGATGGATGATGACCCGATCAAGATTCCAAAAGCAATCAAGATTTCAAGAAAATGCCTAGGCATAGTAAAACAGAACATCGTGTTTGCAATCGGAGTTAAGGTGATCTGTCTGATCCTGGCAGCCTTAGGTATTGCAAATATGTGGGTTGCAATCATCGCGGATGTCGGCGTTATGATTCTCGCAGTTTTGAACGCTATCAGATGTCTGTTTGTAAGTAAGGTCTGAAAACGAGGCAGAAAAGATTAGACAGAAAGGCCTGGCTGCAATATGAGAAAAAAGGCAAAAGCTATTGATATGACCAACGGCCCGATTTTCGGGCCGCTGGTTTTATTTATTCTTCCGCTGATCGGCGGAAGTATTTTCCAACAATTATATAATACTGTCGACTTTATTTTCGTCGGCAACTTCCTGGATAAGACAGCGGCAGCAGCTGTTGGCGCATCGGCAACTTTGATCAACTGTACGATCGGCTTATTCACAGGCATTGCCGTAGGTACCACCGTAGTTGCTGCCCGGGCAATTGGCGCCGGAGACCTGAAAAGAGCCGAAAAAACGATTCATACATCAGTCACTCTTGGAATTATCGGAGGCATTGTGCTAATGGCGGTAGGGATCCTTTTCTCCCCTGGAATCCTTCGTCTTTTGAACACACCAGAGTCGGTCATGCCGCAGGCAATCCTGTATATCCGCATTTATCTGATCTCGCTCCCGATGCTGTTCTTTTATAACATTGTCTCAGGCGGACTTCGCGCAGAAGGTGATTCTTCCACTCCGTTTAAGGTCCTGGTGATTTGTGGACTCCTGAATGTTGTCTTTGACGCATTTTTTATTGTGGTAATCAAAATGGGCGTGGCAGGTGTGGCTGTTGCAACCACACTTACACAGAGTCTTTCAGCGTTGATGATCGGTATTTTTGCATCCCGGAAAGAACGGACGATCCGCTTTTCCTTCCGGAAGCTGGGGATTGAAGGCAAACTCTTAAAGGGTGTCCTTCGTATTGGACTTCCAGCAGGAATCCAGACCATCATCATCACTATTTCCAACGTCTTTGTGCAGTACTTTATCAATGATTTCGGAGAAACAGCGGTCGCTGCTTTTGCGACGTATTATAAAGTGGAGAATCTGATCTTCCTTTCGATCCTTGCCGTGGGACAGGCGTCTACGACCTTTGCCGGACAGAATATGGGAGCAGGGAATTACCGAAGAATACGCAAAGGAAGCATCATCATGCTTTGTCTGGGAGCCGGCATTACGATCATTGTTGCCGGACTGATCCTGCTTTTCCCGCATGTGGTCTTCCGCTGGTTTATGAAAGATCCGGATGTCATAGTAAACGCCATCAGCCTGGCCATGGTTTCCTTCCCATTCTATTGGATCTATCCGGCTATCGAAGTGTTTGGAGGGGCGATCCGTTCTTTGGGCTATTCCATTACCTCAATGGTTGTGATCATCATAAATCTATGTGCTGTTCGGATTGGTCTGCTATCCTTGTTCTCTAAAACAATCCATACCATGCAGTCTCTGGCTGCAGTCTATCCGATCACCTGGGCGACAGCCGCACTCAGCTTTACGGTCATATTTTTCATTGTGATAAGAAAGTTTATAAAGAAAAACGAACCCAATGACCTTCCGAAAGATATTGCATAGGGCATACACAAGTGAGAAGTCCTGTAGTATAATACCTAGGTAATTAGTAGGTAAGGAGGGTATTATGGAGTTTAATGAATTAATAAAAGTAAGAAGAAGCGTACGCAAATACAATACTGAAAAGCAAGTAACAAAAGAGCAGATCGCCGAGATCCTGAAGGCAGCACAGCTTGCGCCGACATGGGCTAATTCACAGACTGGAAGATATTATTGCGCGGTAACAGAAGAAGAGATCAAGAGAATTGGCGAGCTGGGACTTCCGGAATTTAACCTCAACAATGCAAAAGGGGCAGCACTGATCGTAACCACGTTCGTAAAAGGCATTGCAGGATTCCGGGAAGGCACCCCTGCGAATGAACTGGGAGATGAGTGGGGCGCATATGATCTTGGCCTGCAAAATGCTTACCTGGTATTAAAAGCAGCAGATATGGGCCTGGATACACTGATCATGGGAATCCGTAATTCGGATGCTTTAAGAGAAGCTTTTTCCATTCCGGAAAATGAAGAAATTGCAGCAGTTATTGCTGTAGGATACAGAGATCAGGAACCAGCATTCCGTCCTAGAAAAGAGCTGGATGAGATTGCAAAGATTATCTGAAAGGACCCAGAACGATGGTAAGTACGATCATTCCATTTGAAGGTGTAATGAATATCCGCGATTTGGGCGGGATGAAAACAAAAGACGGAAGAGTCATAAAGCCAGGTATGCTGTTTCGCGGCAGCCGGCTGATCGATGCAACAGAAAAAGACAAAGAGCAGATCTCAAAAAGCGTGGATCTGATCGTGGATTTCCGCTCCGAGCAGGAGATCATTGAGCAGCCAGACCCGGATCTGGAAGGAGTAACAAATATTCATATTCCGATCCTGGATACCATGGCAAGAGGAGTGAGCCGGGAAAAGAAAACTGATGAGGCGGCCACCAGAGGGCCATCGTTTGCAACGGTGGAAGATGCAATCGCCTCTATGAGCAGAGTATATGCACGGTTTGTTGAGAGTGATTATTCCCGTTCTCAGTATGCGGCATTTATGCGCCACGTGATCGACGGCGGATACGAGAAGATCATGTGGCACTGCACCGCCGGAAAAGACCGCACTGGCTTTGCGGCTTTCCTTTTCCAAAAGATGTTCGACATTGATGATGAGAGCATCATGGAAGACTATGTCCTGACGAACCAATATATAAAAGAGGATGTCGACAGGATCAAAGACGGGATCCGCAAGAGAGAAGGCACACTTACCGATGAACAGGAGCGGGCGCTTACCTCTTTGTTTGGTGCGGAGGAAGCATATCTGAAGACTTCCATGGCTAAAATAGAGGAACTCTACGGTGATTTCCATAACTACCTTGTGGAAGGACTGAGGGTGACCGATGAAGAGCAGGAAATGCTTCGGGAAAGATACCTGACAAAGGCTTAAACAAAAAATATTGCGGTAATCACACAGGGACGAAACATTTCTTTCGTCCCTTTTTGTAAAAATGGAAGATGTTATCATCCGTCCACTGAAGGACAGTGAAAAAGAAATACTGAAAGAGTTTCTCTATGAAGCGATCTTTGTTCCGGAAGGGGAAGAACCACCAGAAAAAAACATCATCAACCGGGAAGAGCTGATGGTCTATCTGTATGCGTTCGGACGAGGGAAAGCAGATTTTGCGCTGGTGGCGGAGATTGATGAGAAGATCATTGGTGCAGTGTGGACGCGTATCATGAATGATTATGGTCATGTGGATGATGAAACACCCTCATTTGCCATTTCCCTTTATAAAGAATACCGCAGTCAGGGTATTGGCACGCGTTTGATGCAGGAGATGCTGCAGATTCTTAAAGACAAAGGCTATCAGAAGGCATCCCTTGCGGTACAAAAAGCAAATTATGCTGTAAGAATGTATAAAAAACTGGGTTTTCAGGTCTTTCGTGAAAGTGAAGAGGAATATATCATGATATGCGACCTGACGCAGATATAACTTGGTTAAAGAATTGTCGGATAGATTTAATTTGTAAGGAGGTTTTTTATTATGCCTGAGCAAAATACACCAAGGTTCACTTATAAAGAACTGCGCAGCATGTTTGCTGCAAACGATTCAAAGCGGGATGAAAACCTGCTTCCACCAGATGATGTTTTCAGGATGACAGATCAGGATTATGCCCTGGACGGATGTCCGGAACATACACTGGATGTGTATTATCCGGTCGGGACAGAAGGGGCACTGCCGGTAATCCTGAACATCCATGGAGGAGGATGGACATATGGCAGCAAAGGTGTTTATCAATATTACTGTATGTCACTGGCACAAAAAGGGTTTACGGTCATCAATATGAATTACCGTCTGGCACCGGAAAGCCGGTTCCCGGCACAGTTGGAGGATGTCTTTACAGCAATCTCCTATATACTGGAGAGGAAAGAACGTTATCACTGCGATATGGATCATCTTTTCCTGGTTGGTGATTCTGCTGGGGCACAGCTTGTCAGTCAGATCTGCGTTTTGGTGACAAATCCGGAATACCGCAGTCTTTTTGATCTGAATATTCCAGAAATAAGCATCAAGGGAGCCTTGATGAACTGCGGCGTTTATGATGTGAAGAATTCTTTCTTTGACGAAGAAGGAAACCAGTTGGGTATGGGTGCTAATTATCTTCCGGTCGATGCAAAAAAAGAGCAGATCCTTAAACAGATGGATGTGCTGGGATATATCACAGAGGACTTCCCTCCATCCTGCCTGATGGGCAGCGTGAATGATACTATCTCCATCACGGATACAGATGCATTTGGAGAATTTCTGAAGAGCAAGGGAGTGAATGTCCTGAGTCTGTGGTTTGGACAGGATGACCCACAGCTGGGACATGTATTTCATATCAATATTTCCCTGGAAGCAGCAAGAGAATGCAACGAAAAGGAAATTGATTTCCTGCGGACCTTGCTATAAGTACTTTGAAGCTAAAAGCATAAAAAAAGATGGGCGTCTGCCCATCTTTTTTTACATATTATTTGTTTTATCTTTCCAGATAACGATCTCTCAAAAGTTCAACTTCTGCATCAGTTACGTGAAGACCATTCTTTAAATATCCGTCAAATCCCCCGAATAGTTCGTCCATTTTTTCAATGGCTGCGAAAAGATAGAATTCGCTTGCTTCAAAAGCAAATTCCAAAGCCTGCTCATGTTCTTCGGTCAGACCCTCTTCGGTATTTCGGATACTTTCTTTTAGTTTCTCCAGATCTCCAGCCAGATATTTGGTTGTTGCCTTATAATCTTCGATAGCAGCCTCACGGTCAATGCCAAGGACTGATTCAATCATGAAAGCCGCAAAACCGGTACGGTCTTTGCCGGCAGAACAGTGCCACAGAACTCTCGGATACTTACCTTCCACGAGAATACGGAAAAACTGCTCATACTGGCCGACAGAGAAATCGTTTTCTACAAATTTCGCATAGGCGCCTTTCAGACCGGTACGTACTTTAACAGGATCAGAAAAGACTTCAGCCAGATTTTGTTTGGCTGTTGGCGGGTGCGTGTTTTTTTGTGCCTCTGTTCCAAGGATTGGCAGATGTATATTTGCAACACCATCCATCTCCGGATCCGGCTTTGCGATCCGCTCTTCCGGTGAACGGAAGTCCACAACTAAATCCAGCAGCCCGGAAAGCATCTGTTTATCTGCATCCGTCGCATTGCCAAGATCACCGGAACGGAACAGAAATCCTTCTTTAATACGGCGTCCGTCCATTGTAACCATTCCGCCAAGATCTCTTAAATTAACAATTTTTTCAGCTGTTAGTAGTTTGCTCATTCTTTACTGATCCCCCGTTTTTTATTATTTGACTCTTGAAAAGAATCCTAAGATCTCATTGACACCAGCCTCATCAAAGGAGGTTGCAGTGATAGAGTATAAATAATTACCAACCAGGAAAACGACCTGCCGCTGGAAGATATCAGTGCCCTGCAAAGAGCAGGTGCTTTGGATGGTTGCATAATCATCCATAGGGAAATCAATATCAACCAGACTATATTTGATATTGGTTGCACCGGCCTGCTCCAATGCCTCCGGGATGCCTTCGCTGATCAGTTCCGTGAAGGATTTGATTCCCATTGCATTGATCGTGTCTGTATGTTCACTTGCATTCTGTACGATAATGCTGATATTTTCATGGAATTGAGCATCTTCCACGAGAGCATATGCTTCATAGAAGGATTCCCCGATTTCAGGTTCCGTTGCACTGCCATTGTACTCTGAAGCCAATTGGTCCTTAGTGTAGAGGGTCCATGTGGAAGGAACCTTCATCTTCAAATTGATAGCTTCGTTTGTATAAGTGTCACCTGCCAGTGTTGCTTCCGGATATCCTGTATCAGCCGGTTCAGCAGCTTTTGTTGTAATTTCTTCTGTTTGCGCTTCTGACTGAGGTTCATCTTTTTGTGTTGGTGTGGTGCCGCCGCCTTTTGGTCCACATGCTGCTAATACAAGAACTGCAGCAATGCAAAGAGCCAGCAGGATGGATAATTTCTTAAGTACTTTCATCATTCTCTCCTTTTAAATAGATATACAGTTGCATTGAAATATGCTTTATTATCTCCCACCGTATACATTTCTGTCAATCGGGAAACAAGTGTGATATAATCAAAATAATTAAAAGGAGCGGTGATAATGAGCCCGAATCATATTCGCATCAATGTCGGCAAGAAGATGAAAAGCCTCCACATCGATGAGAATACAAAGAAAAAAATAAAAAAGAAAGTCGTCGGTTCTGCTACGGCAACAGGCCTGGGGTTAAGTGTACTTCTGGCAGGATTATTTCATTCACCTGAAGAGCTGACAAGAAAAAATACAGAAACGATCCGTCAGCAGGAAACCCCGATCGTCATGATGATGGATCTGGATCAGAATGATAATGATGTAGAAGGTGACGGGGATGAAACGCCGGAAGAAGAGAAGAAGAGTATCTTTTCCCGGATCAAAAAGAAGATCCTTCAGCTTCCGGCAGCGGTGCGCGCGTTGGTCGGAGTCCCTTTGTGGGCCATCGGATGGGTCATTATCCATTTTTTAAGCCTTGCGTGGAGCAGTGTGCTTTCACCAGTACTGGGGATGGTTTTAAAATGGGTCCTGATCGCATTGGCAATCCTTGCGGTGTTTGCCGTTGCTATGAAATGCGCTTTTCCAAAAATGCCACTGAAGAAAATCCTCAGACCGCGCAATATTTTGATTATTATAGGCGGAACGATTGTACTGGGTATTGCAGATCAGGTCATTCCGTTATTCTGGAAGGATTATCCTAACTTCCGTTTTGCGGCAATCATGGCTGGAGGGTTCGTATTGCTGCTTGCTGTCGGAATTCCTCTGATCGTTTCCTGGACGAAAGAACAGAAAAAAGCAGCGGGGACAGGGCAGAAAGTGAAAGCGAAGGATGTTTTGGAAAATACATTTTTAACGGTAAAGCAGAAGATAGAATAGTTAACAATTCTGTTTTTGGAACGGTTTTATAGAGTTAAGTTAGAGGAGAAAGCAAGATGGGTGAAAAATGGGTATGCAGTAATTGCGGAGCCGAAAATGAATTAAAGTTCTGCACAAAGTGCGGGGCGCCAAAACCGGAAGAAGTTATTCCGGAGGTGAAGGCAGAAGATAATTCCTGGAACTGCGCCTGCGGACATGAGGGGAATACTGGAAACTTCTGTCGGAATTGCGGCCTGCCAAAAGAGCAGGGTGCCGTGTTGAAGATGGCGGAAGAAGTGGCAGCAGAGCCGGTGGTTGAAGCTGAGGCTGTTGTAGGAGTGGCAGCAGCTGCAGGGGCAGCTTTTGAGGAGGCAGTACCTGAGGTGGAAGTACCTGAGGTGGAAATACCGGAAGTGGAATTGCCAGAGGAAGAAATACCAGAGGTTGAGATTCCGGAAATGGAAATCCCTGATGTAGAAATACCAGAAGTAGAGATTCCGGAAGTGGAAATCCCTGAGGCAGAAATACCAGAAGTAGAGATTCCGGAAATGGAAGCTCCTGTAGAAGCGGTTCCGGAAGAAATAATACCGGAAGCAGTCATCGCGAAAGCGGGAGTTCCGGATGATGGAACATGGGACTGCACATGCGGCCATACCGGAAATAAGGGTAACTTTTGCCGTAACTGTGGTCTTCCGAAAGAACAGGGGATGACAGGAGGCGTAGCGGCCGTTTTAACGCCAACCATCAATCAGACAAATGAGCAGGCAGAAGAGATCCCTCCGGTCATGCCTATGCCTGCACCGGAGAGCGGTCCTTGGGACTGCCCATGCGGACAAAAAGGCAACGAAGGAAAATTCTGTAAAAACTGTGGAACGCCTAGGGAGCAGGGCTTTGCGCCAGCAGATACGCCGCTGGCAGCAGCGAAAGCAGCCTTCACAGAAGAAGCACCTGCCATGCAGGGACCGGAAGTAGCCGAGCCGCCTGTTGATGAACCAAAGAAAAAGAAATCACTGAAACCGTTGATCTTTATCATCGGTGGAGCGGTTGTGCTTGCAGCCATTATTGTGGCACTTGTACTGATCCTCGGTAACAACAGATACACCACTAATAAGAAGCCACAGGCAGAGGTCCTTGTTGTGGATGATGACTCTTCACTTTTTATCGATAAGGATCGTGATATTTCCTTCCTTTATCCGGAGGATCTTACAGCAGACAAAGAATTTGACGGTGATTATATTTACGGAGAATATTTTGGATCATATCCGTATATTCAGATTGACAGGGTAAATGAAAAAATCAAACCGAAGGATTACTTTAAACGGTATCAGTACAACCTCAAGGTGATTAATGGAGATATGGATTTTTCCAAGATGGAAAAAGTGGAAATAGAAGGGAAAACTCTTTATGTAGTACAGACCTACCTGCCACTTGAAGGCGTCAATCAGGATCAGTATTTAGAGTTATATGATGACTGTTATATCACCTATACTGTAAAGGGGTATGAATCATCGACAGGAATCGGGGAACTGGATCGTGCAATTGGTTCATTAAGAACAGCTGCTGATGCATACCCGGTTCCGGAAGCATTGGTTTATGAAAATAACCTGGGCAACTACTCTGTTGAGATACTCCCGGATTATAAGGTAGAGGAATTAGATGGCGGCTTTAGTGCAGAAAAAGGAAATGCCAAACTGTTTGCTTCTTATATCCATACAGATTCGATTGGGTCAATTGTTTATGGAAGGGATGATTTTCTGGATCTTTGGAGCAAAGTTTCCGGATATGTTGAAGATATCCTCGCTGTTGAAACTGTAGATTATCTGGATTCCAGTACAACTGAAAAGATCAATGGAAAAGATTTCATCGTTTACCCGGTGAGGATCGTTTTAGATAATGGGAACGAGGCAGAAGGAAAGTTATGCGTTGGTGACAGTGATAATACAATTGGCTGCTATCTGATGTGCTATTATCTGGAGAGTAACTCTGGCAGTCTGCTAAAGGAAGAATGTGAAAACTTCCTGCAGAGTATGTCTGTGCATGGAGATCCTAATATTAAAGAGCTTGCGATAGAAGATCTTAGTAGTCAGGGATTCGGACTCATCGCAGTCAGAAAAGAACTGTTGGGAAAAGTTGACATTCAGGACGGCAAGGTAGTAATTCATAATCCGGAAGATACCCAAACGATCACATTTGTAAAACGACAAGGGGCTGATTTGTATGAAGATATAGCCAGCCCTCTTGCACAGGATATTGCAAATCAGTATGATCGTGCCCATGTGGCTGAGATCGATCCTCCAAAAGATGGACGGTATTATTTTGACGCTTGTGAGATCACGTATACAACAGATAAAAATGTCAATCGAGTTTTCCGGATCTATTGCATTTCCACTTCAAGCAGTGAGAAAAACTGTGTCGAATATGATGTGGAAGTTGGTAAGGAAGATTGGGTAAATGAAGTCTGCAGCGATATCTTCTGGTCTTGGAAACGGTATTAAAGCAGAAAAATTAAAAAAAGAAGGCTGTCCTCATTAGGACAGCCTTTTTTAATACTGGAGTTTTTTATACTAATAAATCTGTTAATTCCCGGATATCGGAAAGATCTTCCAGATGGTCGATCAACTCGATACATTTTTCTCCGGCTGCATGGCTTAAAAGACCATAAGCATCAATTTGATCCCAATACTTATTCAGCAGCTGCTCTCTGGTCGGATATGTATGCATGTTGAAATCGGAGCTGCTTTTATTCGCTGTATACTGCTTCCCATCTTTTGTGGTGATCGTTACGCGGATCATATTGAAAGCAGTAGTTGCTCCGCCGGATTTGTCTGTCGGAAGAGTATCATCGTGGATCATCCGTGTAATAGAGCAAAGCCGAAGGAGCTCCGGATCGCGAAGGTGTTCTTCTGAATAATGAGAGGTTTTAAAGGCTCCCCAAAGAAGAGGGGCACATAATGCATACTGATAACTGAACTGCGCATGCGTCAGCGGATCCCGTCCAAGCTCGTATGGAGGCCAGTAATACATCTCGATATATCCATCTGGAACTGCGAGCTCAATATCTGTGATATCTGCAGGATCGCAGACACCATATAATTCACTGCCTGCAAAGGCAACAATGGTTGCAGGTGAACCAACCGGGAAAAGTTTAATGGATTCTTCCATATAGTATTTCTTCCCCAGATCTTTGGAAAGGAATTCCGGCTGACATGCCTCGTCCATTCCCCGGTATTGGTGATAAAGATTTCTAGGACCCTCAAAAATATTGATCAGGCTCGGAAAACCTTTTTTTGCCAGGCGGGTAGCAAAATCAGCATTGCGGATATTATATCCGGCACCCAGTTTTGCGGATGTCGCATAATCAAAAATATGTGACATGGTGCCTCCGACCATTCCCATAGCAATTCCCCATGCATCTCTAAGCTGCAGCGGCGAAAGGCCTCGCATTCTTCCAAACTGGGCACAGACACCGTAGATTGGCATGGTGAAAGAACTATCCCAGCCAACATCAAAATTCCAACGTCCGCCGGCTGCCATGATGCGCACAGACAGATCTTCGCCGACGACCTCATGGGTGATGTAGTCTTTTCCGGAGAAACCATAAACAGCACCCGCCGTCAGAACGGAATTGATGAGTGTAGCAGATTCCTTGGATGGAAGTCTGACCCCGTCCAGATTCATGAACATTGGTTCATAATCATTGGAGCGGGAACTCATAGCATTGATCATGGCAGCGTCACCTAAAGAAGCTCTTCCCTTTAAGAAGAAGACAGGGGCTTCACCAGCTTCCTGGTAGCTGTCTATGATCTCTAATACTTCCCGGTTCCCAAAAGCAAGTGCACCGCCGGCTAGATTGCCAATGTTATCCAGCAGTTTGTCTTTGCAGATGCGGATATTGTTTTCACTCAGGTCTTCAAATCGGGTATTTAATGCGTTTTCCGAAAGCAATTCCGCTTTTGTTTTCTGATCGCTCATTTCGTTCCTCGTTTCATTATCTTTAAATTGTTTCTTTACAGCATACAGCCGTATGCTACGCTGCGGACTCTGTGGTGGTGATAGAGTTCTTCATTTGGCATCATATTATGCATATAAGCAATCGAGAATTTATCCACCGGATCCGCCTCGACCCAGATACCGGATCCGCCAGTCCATCCAAAGCATCCCAAGTGCCCGTTGTGTCCGAATTTGTGTGTCAGTAAGGTGCGGAAACCAAAACCATATCCATAGCCTGCCAGATAATCATTTGTGAAATCTTGCATCTGAGCTTCGTTCAATTGGTTTTCGTGGAGCATTTCAACCGTACCTGCACCAAGCAGTTTTCTTCCCTTATAGGTTCCACCGTTTGCAAGCATCTGCATAAAGATGGCAAAGTCGGTGGAGGAAGTGATCAGGTTTGGTCTTGCTCCGACAGGTGTGTTTTCCGGATACATGGATTTGTCAAAAATATCCGCTGCCGGTTCCAGTTTCCCATCCGGGTATTTCCGATAATTGGTTACAACACGGTCTTTGTTCTCCGGCCGGATAAAAGTGTCTGTATCTTTCAGCTCCAACGGGTCGATAACGCGCTCAACAAAGACTTCACGCAGCGGTTTATCTGTCAAAGTTTCAACCAATGCACCTGTGATCTCACTTCCGAATCCGTAGTACCAATGTGTACCTGGTTCAAACATGACTGGTACATCTGCCATGACGCGGACTTCATCGCGAAGCGCAGGTGTTCCTTTTTCCAGAAGTTTTGCGATCCGCTCACTCATAGCTGCGAGCGTAGGGGTAGAAGTGTTTGCGACCGGACCCATACAATACGGGAGACCGCACATCATACAGACCGCATCATGAATATTCAGAGGTTTTTCTGTTGGGACAATGTCAATGGTCCCGTCCGGTTTCCGAATAAATTTCTTTGTTTCACTCCATTCCGGCAGATACTTTCCGACCGGGTCAGAAAACAGAAACTTTCCTTCTTCATAAAGCATTCCGAGGATCGCGTAGGTAAACAGTTTAGTGGTCGATGCCTGACGAAACATAGAATGTCCGTTGGTCTTCTTTCCGGAGGCAATGTCTGCATAGCCTGCAGCTCCTTCATAGATCAGTTCATCGCCCTGCATGATACTGCAGGTACATCCCGGAACGCTGTTGTTAGCAAATTCTTCGAGTAAAGCATCCAGTCTTGAAAAATCTTTTCCCATTGTCAGTTTCTCCTTTTGTTTTCAATTTAAGTGATCGGTTTTATACTGTGAGTTCGCCAGCAAGTATTTTTTTGTAGTCCTCCAGATTCTTGCGAAGCAGGTAAGGAATGTCCAGACCATAAGGACATCTTGGCCTGCAGAGGTTACATTCGACACAGTTCTCAATCTTCATCATTTCTTTCTGCCAATGCTCAGAAAGCCAGGTTGCTGACGGAGCACGGCGGATCAGCTGTGACATGCGGGCACATTGATTAATAATGATATCTGCTGTACACGGGGCACAATATCCGCAGCCACGGCAGAATTCATCCAGTAGTTCGTTCCGGTCTTTAATGATGATCTGTTTCAATTCATCCGTCATGGTGACATCTTTTTGGAAAAATGAAAGCCACTCATCTAACTCTGATTCACGCTGGATCCCCCAGATCGGCAGGACTGGGAATTGACTCATAAATGCCATGCAGGCATCTGCATTATTCAATAGACCGCCAGACAGGCCTTTCATGGCAATAAATCCCATGTTGTTTTCTTCGCATTTCTTTACCAGTGCAATATCGCGATCGGTTGCCAGATAAGAAAACGGAAACTGCAAGGTCTCATACAGGCCGCTTTCTGCGATTTCCTCTGCCACACCAATCTTATGTGCGGTGATTCCGATGTGACGGATCTTGCCCTGTTCTTTTGCTTCCAGCAGTGCTTCATACAGGCCGGTCCCATCATCCGGACGATAGCATTGAGATGCGCAATGCAGCTGATAAAGATCCACATAATCTGTTTTCAGCATTTTCAGGCTGGTGTCCAGATCTTCTTTGAGTTTTTCCGGAGTACCTCCCATGGTTTTGGTCGCGATAAATAGTTTATCCCGCATTCCTTCGAACGCTTCGCCGATTTTTTCTTCGCTGTCAGTATAAGCACGGGCAGTATCAAAGAACGTGATCCCTCCATCAAATGCCTTGCGCAGGAGTTTTACAGCTTCTTCTTTACTGATCCGCTGGATCGGGAGTGCGCCGAACGCATTCTGTGGAGTTTCTATGCCTGTTTTTCCTAATGTGATCGTTTTCATATTTGATCCTTTCTGAACTAAACAAGGTTAATACTTTTTAACATCAAAATTATATCATCTGGATAAAAAGAAGAAAACAGGGTACTTCAGTGATTAATAGTTTCAGTTGACCATCTGTTAGTGTATACTGATGGCATCAGAGCAGCACCGGATCATATGACCGGTCAGAAAGGAGGATGGTGCACTGGCACCGTTTGAAAGATGAACAAATATGCGCATTTATTGTCACCGATCAAGATCGGGGGGCAGCAGTTTAAAAACAGGATCTTTCATTCCCCAACCGGAGTGTCGATCGATCCGGAGCGATATTGTATTGGTTATTATGAAAGAAAAGCAATTGGAGGTGCTGCATCTGTCTGCGTCGGTGATGGATGTCCGAATATAGCAGGAAGAGCAAGAAAATCTCAGATCAATCTGTGGGATGCAACATACAGAACGTCCATGGCGGATCTGGCGCATTCTATTACCCGTCATGGTGCAGTTGCATCGATGGAATTACTGGACGCAGGAAATGCTGCAGCTTATTCTGCAAGTCTGGGCTATGAGCTTTATGGTCCGGTAGACGGAGTCACAGCTAACGGGACTCCGATCAAAATGATGGATGAAGATAAGATCATGGAAGTCATTGAACAGCATGCCAGAGCTGCGCTGTACTGCAAGACCAGCGGATTCAATATGGTTACGATCCACGGCGGTCACGGCTGGCTGATCACGCAGTTCCTTTCAAAAGAAAACACCCGTAAAGATAAATGGGGCGGAAGTGTAGAAAACCGCGCACGTCTGGCCAATGCGATCATCGACCGGATCCATCAGGTCTGCGGCAGCGATTTCCCTGTCGAGATAAGGATCGTCGGCGATGAAGTATATGACGGAGGATATCATATTGAGTTTGGTATTGATCTCGCTCACCAGCTGGAGGGACATGCGGATCTGATCCATGTATCAACCGGTTCACATGAAGTGCCGGATGTTTTTACTGTTACACATCCGAGCCTGTTTCTTCCGGATGGCTGCAACGTGAAATATGCAGCAGAGATCAAAAAGCATATAAAGAATACGCCAATCGCAACGGTCGGTGCACTTTCTGATCCGGAGCAGCTGGAAGAGATCATTGCTTCTGGTCAGGCAGATGTAGTTGAGCTTGCACGTGGACTGATCTGTGACCCGGATCTGCCGGTCAAACTTATGACAGGCCGTGATGATGAAGTCAGAGAGTGTATGAGATGTTTATACTGCTTCTCAAAACATATGCACTCGGATATCATCGACTGTGCCATCAATCCGGAGTCCGGCCATGAATTTGAAATAACCAATTATCAGATCGCACTTCCGAAAGTCCTGAAAAAAGTGCTTGTCGTTGGAGGCGGAATGGCCGGTATGCAGGCAGCTCTGAAGGCTAGCGAAAGGGGACACGAGGTCATTCTGTGTGAAAAGAGTGATTCTCTTGGCGGTGTGCTGCGCTGTGAGAAAGAAGTCCCGTTTAAAGAAAAATTAGACCGTTATATTAAACTGCAGAAGCACTTGATCGAAAAGGATGAAAAAATAGAAGTGCGTCTGAATACAGAAGTAACGCCGGATGTGGCAAAGGAGATCGCACCGGATGTGATTCTTGCAGCACTTGGGGCGAGACCGGTGAAACCGCAGATTCCGGGGATTGACGGACCGAATGTTTTCGGAGCGGAAGAGATCTACTATCATCCGGAAAAAGCCGGAAAGGATGTTGTTATCCTGGGGGGTGGCCTGGTTGGTATGGAACTGGCAATCTTCTTGTCTATGAAGGGCAGCAAATGCACGATCGTTGAAATGCTGCCGGATCTGAGTACCGGTGGAAACAATCTTCATGCTCTTGCAATTTCCGGCCAGATGAAAAAATATGGTATTCATGCTTCTACCGGCACCAAAGCGCTGGAGATCACGGAAAAAGGAGTTCTGTGTGAATATATTGGGGCTACACCAAGCGAGCGGTTCATTTTTGATATGCCTAAAGTTTATCCGGATGCAGAGAGTGGAACGCATCTTTATGAGGCGGATACGATCATTTATGCGGTCGGACAAAAACCTTTGATGGAAGAATCGGAAGCTTTGCGTGACTGCGCACCGGAATTCTATGCAATTGGTGACTGCATTGTGCCAAAGGATATCTGGACTGCAACGACAAATGCATACTATATTGCAAGAGATTTGGGAAGGTATTAATTGATCCTTTTACAAATGACAAATAAAAAAGGTCGGACATATGTCCGACCTTTTTCAGTATTCTTTTTGTTTATGCTCTGTGCTCAGCACGAGAGATGATATCATTTTGCATTTCTGTAGTCATATCTACAAAGTAAGCAGAGAAACCAGCGATGCGGACTACCAGGTTATGGTATTTCTCCGGATGTTTCTGCGCTTTTCTAAGCGTTTCGCCATCGACCACATTGTACTGAACTTCCATGCCGCCCTGATTGAAGTAGGTCTGTGTCAGGTTCTCCAGTTTTGTCATACCTTCATCTCCCTGCAGGGATGTCGGATGGATCTTCAGGTTTACTGCCATACCATCCAGGTAGTGACCATGATCAAACTTAGTGGAGGAAGTGAGTACGGAAGTAGGGCCGTTCTTATCTCTTCCCTGTGCCGGGCTGCATGCATCTGCGATCGGATCTCCGGTCTTTCTTCCATCCGGGGTAGCCCAGGTGATCTCACCCTGTACCACGTGGTCGGAAGCACCAAAGGTGCCGCACTTGTAAGTAGTGCATCTACATGTAGAAAATGCACGGGTGATGTTGTAGTACAGATCCATGACATAGGTCATTGCTTCATCGGCATATGGATCATTGTTTCCATAATGAGGAACGGTATTCAGAACGATCTGCCGCAGTTCTTCATGGCCTTCCCAGTTATCCAGAACAGCCTGCAGGAACTCTTCACGCGTTGCGATCTTCTTATCATAAACAATGTATTTCAGTGCGGTCAGGGAGTCTGCTGTGGTAGCAAGACCTGTTGCAGTTCCGCCATAGCTGTTATATTTTGCACCGCCCTCAGAAACGTCCTTACCTTTTTCCATACATCCTTCTGTGGAAATAGACAGGTTCGGATATGGGAACAGACGCGGATACTCATGTTCTGTCAGGTTGTTCAACGATGCAGACCAGGTCATCATCCAGGTGCAGATCTTTTCAAAAGCTGCTTTGACATCCTCGAATGTATCCATGTCATACAGGTAGCCGGAACGGACTTTTTCCGGGCACTGTGCGCCGTTGATCGGATTGATGCCGTTGTTGATGGCCATGAGCAGAGCGATCGCCCAGTAGATGCCGTTATGGCCCATGGCGGAACCGTTCGGAGCAGGGTAATCGTTACCTGATCCGGTGATCTCCTGGCAGCCGATGAACGCAAAGTTACGAGCATCTTCCAGGGAGAAGTTCAGTTCCTTCATAAGGGAAGGAATGATCACATCATCGTTCTGCAGCAGAGGCAGTCCGCCTACACGGGTGGATGCTGCCATTGCGCAGTCCCACATCTCTTTTGGTGTGTTCTTCGTTACACGGAGTGAGATGGTAGGCTCATGGAGATCCAGGCGTGCCATTGTCTCTAATACCATGTAGGAAACTGGGTTTACTGCGTCTTCACCAGTTGCAGGAATTGTACCGCCAATGGTGGTGTGCTGGCCAAGATGACCGATACCTGCGGTTTGGGCATTTTTACCGAAACCGCCATAATAGAAGGTGTTGATCTTCAGGAAGAAACCATCTACATATTCCTGTGCTTCTTCCATAGTGGTGCGGCCTGCTTCCAGGTCAGCCTTCAGGTACGGCCAGGTGTACTGGTCAAAACGGCCAATGCTGGTAACGCCCGGATCATTTTCAGCTTTCAGGAATACATTATAAAGCATGGTCATCTGGCAAGCTTCCCAGAAAGTACGAGGTGTTTCCGTTGCGATCCAGTCAAGGCTCTCAGCGCGGCTCTCGTATTCTGCCTTTTTAGCCGGATCTGTTGCCTTTGCAGCCAGATCTCTTGCCAGGTCTGCATAACGGCGTGTCAGAGTAATAGCACCGTCGCATGCTACTGTTGCAGCTTTATAGAACATATATTTTCCAATGTCATCGCCCATGATGTTGCCTTCATGTTCATCCAGCCAGTCCTGGGCCTGTTTGCGGATCTTGCCGTATCCGTCCCGCATGATGTTCTGATAACCAGGTGTCAGATGTCCAGGCGGAAGATAGATCGGCCAGCCGTATTTCTTTCCGGATGGATTTGCCTGCAGGGCAAAGAATTCCTGAACACCGTCCGGAAGCCAGTCTGCTGCTTCCATGCCGCCTAAGATCTGTGCGCGCTCTTTTGCGATCTCGCGCAGTTCTTTTACATCTTCCGGGGAGATGGCCAACAGCTGTTTGGAATAGAACGGATCATCCAGAGGAGCATGATGAAGACCATCTTCCTGAATCGGCCAGGTGTTTTCAATGTCGCAGCCGATCCACATATAGCCTCTGGCACCGCCCCAGTGTTTGTTGCCCATGTCACCAAAGAAGTATTCATCTTCCTGGATCCCGATCGGCATCCGTTCCAGAACATACAAAGAGATGTATGGTTTCTGCAGAAGAGGAGGGTACTTCCGATATTTTTTCAGTGCTTCCAGCTGCAGCCGGTCCTTGGCTGCATCCGCGATCAAGAGCCTGTCACGGACAGCGTCGCGCAGTCTTGCGACACGCTCAGGAATAGGTTTGAATGTATACATAGTTTTTCCTTTCTTTGGCTGATAGCCATTTGTGATTCGGAATAAATATCATTTGATGTTATCGTATCACATTTGCTAAGGATTCTCTAGATTCTTTTCTGACAAAGATCACCAGAGTGCCTTCTTGAGGCTTGCTTTTGAAACAAATGGTCCCGGCACAGCCTGGATCCCTCTTGTGTCTCCAAAGTAATCGCGGTCAAATGTGATGGCAGAGCCGTCCGGATTCTCAAATCTCTGTTCCGGCTGGAACGCTTTGCCCAAAATATCGCTGTCGATGATTCCTGCCGTATAATCTCCCAGGATATCGAAAATGTTGGTATCCAGATAGTACTTTCCGTTCTTTTCTTTCAGATCCACTTTCACTTTTGCTTTTTTATCCACAAAACAGTTGACCTCTTTTTTCCACTGCTTTGCACCGCCAAGATAAGCATTGCCTAAAGCCCATACCGGGAGATGCTCCTCGTTATGCCATCTTGCCAGTTTCATCATGCTCGGTTTCGGATTATCCAATTCAAAGTTAGGGATCCATTCCTCGTATGTCGGGTATTCATCAAACTGCCATGTACCGACAAGGGATTCTTTTTCCTTTTTCTCGCCAGTTTCTTTATCTACGATGATCGGCCATTTCTGAACGAAAATATTATTGTAGAACCGGTCATCTCCGTGCAGGATTGTCATAAAGCCTGCAACTTCTGTCCGGTGGCGGATGTGGTACGGCGTGTAACGCGGACCGGTTCCGCTGCCAACGGCAAGAAAGGCACCGAGGATCAGGTTGTGTACCATTGCCACACTTTCGGTTGCAATCATCAGTGATGCCTTGGAAAGCAGAATGTTGTTATCGATCAAAGTAGGGCCGTGTCCCACTTCTACAAAAATATCCTGGCTGCCCATGCCGCCTTCTGCGAAAGTGGCAAAATCCGGGCGCTGGTTATCATGAAGGAGGTTCTGTGAGATTCGTGTACCCTGTGCCTCCCAGTCACACCAGATACCCATCGTGGAATGATGGATATGGTTCCGGCGGATAGTGACATCAATGGCAGCATGAAGTTTGATTCCGGAGATCTCTGCACCTCCCAGCTGCTGCATGTTGTTAATATGGTGAATGTGGTTATCTTCAATGATCGAGAAGACGGCGCCCATACGTCCGACAATACCGGTCTGCTCACAATGGTGAATGTGGCAGCGTCTTACAATGTGGGAACCGATCCTTTCTTTGAGCCAGCCGTGATACTGTCCGCGGCAGACTGCATCCCGCTCCATCTGTGTCGGGCTCTTCATGTGCTTTGTCGTAAAGTAGTGATCATTTTCCGGGTCATAGTATTTACCCAGAGAGATACCGCAGCACTTGCTGTTTGATATTTCACAGTCTTCAATGATCCATCCCTTGCTCCAGTGCGGGCCTATCAGACCATCCTGGAATGCTGCAGGCGGAGCCCAGGTAGTGGCAGCTTTGGTCATTTCAAAACCGCTTACCGTAATATAGCCTCGTCCGGTCTTTTCCGGAAAGAAGCAGCGTCTGCGGACATTGATCTCCACATTTTCTTTATTTGGGTCAGCTCCCTGGAAATTTGCGTAGAGTACTGTTTCATTGCCGTCCTGTTCGGTAAACCATTTATACTTGGACTCTTCCGGCACCCAGGAAGGAGCGTAGACCTCTCCGGCTATACATTCTTCCAGAGATTCCGTTTCATAAAGCATCCGGTCATTCAGATAGACCGCACCCGTATGGCGGACAGCAGGTGCAAAGTACCAGTCGCCGTAAACTTCCGTTGTGTATGGGTTGTAAGAACCAAAGATACCGTTCGGGATCCGGACAGTCCAGACATTTTTGTATTTTTTATACTTAGTCCAGCCTTTTACTACTTCAGCACCGGTGATCACCGCACCGAGAGGTTCCTCTGAGCGGTATACGATGCGTGCATCTTTCTTCCCTCCTCGTGCAGGATTCACATATTCACGGTATACACCTTTTGCCACAATGATCTCATCACCCGGCATGGCAACTTTCGCGGCATCTCCAATACGTTTAAACGGCCGCTCCTGGCTGCCGTCGCCCTCGCAGAGGGCCGATCCGTTCACATAATAATTCATAATGGTATTCCTTTCTATTTCACTAAACAAAATGGACTATTTCTGATTCCTTTACAGTATAAAACAATTGTCATAAAAAAAACAAATAGGTATAATTTAAACAGGTATTTATTTAGAAAACTGAAAAAGGAGAAGGTAAAAATGAAGAACAAACCATATTCCTGCCAGTCTCCTAAGGAGGGCTGGTCCTGGGAAACGCCCCCGGATAAGATTCCGGAGGAACAGGTCAAAGAGACACTGACAAGTGATGTCATTGTGATCGGAGCAGGTATTTCTGGTCTTGCTGCCAGTACTCGTCTGGCACAGAAGGGTCTGAAGGTCATCACGATAGACAAGTGTGATGCAGCTGGCGGCCATGGCTGGCAGATTGCTATGCTGGATTCTCCTCTCATGAGGAAAATGGGGAAAAAGATCGATAAATACGAGTTCGTTCGCCGTTGGCTGGATGTCAGCGGCAACCAGCCGAATGAGGACATGGTCTGGCTGTTTGTCAACAACAGCCCGAAGGTGTTCAACTGGCTTATGGATGTTCTGGACGAGGATGTAGAACAGCAGATCTATACCGGCTGCTTCAAGGGCCCGATCTTTGGTGAGTATGAAGGCAGCCATCATCTGGTGAGAAAAGAAGGCTCCCGGTTCAAGGGAAGGGGAGGTGGTCCTCTTCTGATCGAAGCCTTTGAGCGTCAGATTGCTCTCCATGGCAATCAACTTCTGCGCAATACGAAAGCCCATTATTTAGAGAAAGATGAAAACGGCAGAGTCACTGGTGTTCTTGCTACCGGTGAGGATGGCATCTGCCGCAGATATAACGGCACAAGGGGTGTTGTGCTTGCTACCGGCGATATTGGCGGAGACCTGGAAATGCTGGAGAAATTCTGTCCGGTAGCGCTGACCCGCGAGATCGATTTGTTCTGGCCGAAAACATCCAATTACGGAGACGGTCATAAGATGGCTTACTGGGCTGGTGCAGCTTTTGATGACGCTCCTTGGGCTCCTGTTATGCACAACCATCCATATGGACGTTTTGACTCCTTCTATCTGCATGTCAACAGCCGTGGAAAGCGGTTTATGAATGAAGATACCTGGATGCAGGCGAAGAGTGTCCGCATCGGTATGCAGCCTGAACCGAACTGGGCATTTGCCGTGTTTGATGCAAAATGGCTGGATGAGTTCGGTGAGAGATTCCACCTTCTGGGTGGGCAGGGTGCAATGCCTTTAGGAATGGCTATCAATGATGTCGAATGGAATCCGGACTGCGGTCTGAAAGAAGAAGTACAGCATTACATCGATGAAGGCAATGGGTACGTGTGCGATACCCTTGAAGAGCTTGCGGAAAAG
>JAGCAK010000097.1 GCA_017652745.1 Lachnospiraceae bacterium | reverse complement strand
CCGTAGATCTCGCCAGGCTGAATATGGATCGAGAGATCATTGACTGCCGCATAGTTTCCATACATTTTTGTTAAATGCTCAATTCTTAACATAATTGTCTCCTGTTACTGTTTATTTTTTACTGTCGTTTCGAACAGCTTTCTTTCCTGTTTCTGTGGATGCGGTGCTATTCTTAATGGTCTGTTCCTCCGTCTCCGTTTTCCGGGAACGCTACTTTGAAGATATCTTTAAACGCCCCTTTCGGAGGGATGGCCAAACCCTGGTTTTTATCCCCCAGGATCAAAAGTGTATCCCCTGGTTTTATCTCAAACAGATCCCGCGCCTGCTTTGGGATCACGATCTGCCCTTTTTCTCCAACCGTCGCGGTCCACGCATAGTATCCGTCCGGTCTTTCCATATCTTCCGCTCCTTTCTTAAACTTTGCGTTTATATTGTGGTATGATTTGTATAACTTATTATACTTTTCGTCCTGCGTGATGTCAATGCCTCAACCTCCGTTTCTTTTATCTTGCATCGGAAATGTATACATGCTATTCTTTTCTTCCAAGTGCTTCTGCACTGGTCGGAAGATAAATCATCTGTTCTTTCTGAAATTATTCATTATTTACATGATCTCGAAATCTGATATCTGTTTTTTGTCGTTCTTTTCTGCCTTTGAACGTCCCCATTTTCTAGTCAACAAATAAAAGGAGATTTCTTTATGATTACCAGAATTGTATATCCTTCTGCCTTGGAATACTGGCTAAAAGAAAAAGGCATTCCGTACCAGTATTGGAATACCGGAAATAATAAAGCCGGCCGAGCCGGCATTTCAGAAACAGTGAAACAGCTCACTTTCACCCATCCCGTTCATGTTGCTGTGCCTCGAAAAACAAACAGACATAATACAACCATCACCACTTTTCATACACTTCCCAAACATTTGCCTAGAAACAGTTTTATCCGAATAACTGATAGTCTTTTGATAAGCAGTCCGGAAATGTGCTTTTTACAAGCTGCGCTGGTATTACCTCTTTATATGCTGGTTAAGCTCGCGTGTGAACTCTGCGCTATTTATGTTTTAGACCCATACGAGGAATATGGACAACGGAATCGAGAGCCGATTACGACAGTTTCCAATATCGGAGAATATCTGCAAAATGCCAAAGGCATTTCTGGCGTCCAGTTAGCCAGCCAGGCAATCCAATATGCGTCTGATCGTGCGAATTCTCCGATGGAAGTCAATTTGGCTACGATTGCTGTCTTACCGATTAGCAGCGGGGGTTTCGGCATAGAAAAAATGCTGTTGAATTATGATGTGCCGCTAACAGAAGCAGGTGCTGCACATCTCGGACGAAATGTTTGCTGCTGTGATATGGTGTGGCTAGAGAAAAAGGTCGTTCTCGAATATGACAGCAATCTGTCTCATCTCAATCGAATTCAGCACGCAAAAGACAAAGCACGGACAACCGCACTCTCACTATCTGGTTATAAAGTCATTAGTGTAACCGCTGAAAATCTCAGGAACTATAGAAAAATCGAGGATTTGTTTCTGATGATCCGACATGCTTTGGGAATGCGAACGCACAAAGACCGAATGGAAAAGTATTTTGATAAAAGAACCCATGTTGTCAATTCAATTATGTTTCCGGCGGTGAAAAAACCATGGTGAGAATATGATGTGTACAAAAAGCTCGGTTTGGTGCCATTGTTATTTATAGCAGTGTACAAATAATTAAGTTCGGTGTCATTTCATTGTTTCTAGTGATATAACGATCAGCGCCTATATTACAAAAATCCTTTAAAATCAACCTTTCCTGGCTATGCCATTGTCTATAATGGCAGCTTTGCCCTGCTAAGATAGTCACCAAATCGTCGTTTTTGTACATCTGCATCAGAAAGGCTTGCACCAAACTGGATTATTTGGACGCTTCTGGTGACAGACACTCTTTTCTTGGCGTAATCGTAAATAAAATAGGGAGGCGGATTTCCGCCTCCCAGGTTGATCAATGTTCAATCTTCTATAAAACATATGTTGCTGCCCAATGTTTTAATTACTCTGCCTCGTATTTTTCGCGGCTGTAATAGTAGAGTTCCATCGTGCCATCCCAGAGAATCTCAGGATCCTGACTCATGAAGTTGGACACCAGTCCGCCGCCTTCTCCATAGGTGTCAACGACGTTATGGATATTCTCTATGATTTGTTCCTTTGTCCAGCCTGGCTGCGGCATCGTCATAACTTCCAACGCAAGCTTGTCGCCGTATTTTTCTTTGTATGCTTTGAAGTCATTTGCACGCGCCTGGATCTGCAAGGTGTTGACGCCAGCATCAACCATATAAGGCAGGAACCGCTCGATCTTGCCGCAGCTGTGCAGCTGCACGGTGATGCCTTTGGAATGCATATGATCGAAGATCCGTTTGGTCGGTTCAAAGACCATCGACTCCATCATCGCCGATGAGAAGAAAGTGTCGCGCTCTGTTCCCCAATCATCATGATAGGTGATGTAATCGACCGGCAGATATTGGGTGAGTTTGTCAACCAGCTTGATCTCCCAATCTGCAAAGGCTTCCAGGAAATCTCTAACAGCTTCCGGTTCCAATGCCATATCCACCATGGCATCTGTGTAGCCGCCGCGCAGAGCGACCAGCCGCTCCGTGCAGCCCTGCAGGACGTCGATCGCCGTTACCTTTTCCGGGTCACACTTCTCCCACCATGCCTTACTGTGTCCCTCAAAATCATACTCATCCAGATTCGGGAATTTGACCTTGCTCTCCCACTGGGTGATGTCATCCAGAAACTGAGTGTTCGGTTTCAGCATCGGTCCGCCTGCCTCCGGCACATACATCCAAATGCAGCCAAACCAATCGGTAAATTCGTAACGCTCATTTCTGCCAAACTCTACGTCAGGCATTCCGGAGACCGTGGCCAGCATTGCAAAGTTATAGTCGGTCATCGAGTTAGGCACCCACGCCGGCTTTTTACATTCTGCTGCGAGCTTAAAATTCTCACGGATTGAAATCGGACGATCTTTCACAACCGGAACAACGAACCCATTCGGGCTGAACGCCGATATGCGACGATACGTCTCAACACTCGGATCGCCATACGGCGGCCTTTCATATTTCATAGCGCCACCTCCTACATATATTTATCCTGTTAATATCCTATTATCCTAAATGTTTGAAATTTCGAATACTGCCGTTTCCGGCGCCAGCTGTTTTATAAGATTGCTTTGCCTTCTGCGACCAGACGGTCGAAATTCTTCCGGGATGCAATATAAAGTTTTTCTTTCAGACTTGGTGGTCCCATGGCCTCTACCAGAACCCGGTTGTCTTCGCCGATACCGTGGATGAATTCGTCCACGATCTTATCGATCTCTTCTTCCGATGTTTCAGGCGGGCAGCTCAGGTTTGCTGTGAAGTACATCTGGTGACCATACATTTGTTTTAATTTTGCTTTATCATTCAAGCGCTGGCCGCCCCAGCTGTTTAAACCTTCTTCGATCATGAACGGAACAAACGGCTCTACAAAACCACAGCTGTGCAGGTCAGTATAAAAGCCATAGGAGTGTGCACAGTCCATGATCTCTTTCACATACGGGAAGATCATTTCTTTATAAGTATCGTTTGAAAAGAACGGAGCCCGTTGAGTTCCCCAGTCATCATTAAAGTTGACGATGTCCGGATCGAACCACTTTTTCAGATTCTTATATGTCTTTTTATGGACCTCGGTAACAGCGCGGAAGAAACGATGCACGCCCTCCTGCTGATCTTCATCTACCAGCGCGACCAAAGCCTCTGCGCAGTCCAGTCCGGCGATCAGACGCTCAAACAGACAACCCGGGCATGCAACATAAACAGCACGGTCCTCGCGAAGTGTCGGGGCTGTTTCGTTATAGCAGCCTTCCCAATCCCAGGTATCCGGATCCGGGATGGTTACATAATCTTCCCAGTGATTGATATCTTTAATCTTTGGATTGCCCGGTTTGACAATGGCTCCGCCGGCCTGCTCCACAAAGACCCATTCAATGCCGTAGCCGTCGATACCGCCTTTGTTTTTTGGTCCTCTAGCCATGTTTTCCGGATCGCAGGAAATCATAAAAGAGTTCGTGTCACCAAAGGAGAAAGGTGCCCACATCGGGGTCTTTCCCTGGTAAAGACGCAGCGTATTTTCTTTTGGCGTGATTGGTGTTGTATAGAGTTTTGTGACGCCTCCGAACATAGTCTTGACCTCATCTTTTATGGTCAATTCGGAGACATCGAATTTCGAATCGAGTCCCATACTTTTATCTCCTTCTCCTAAAAAACTCTCTGCGGTTCCGGCCCCCACCGGTACCACTCTTTAATTATATTTTACGCTCTTATATTTTGTTTGTAAATTTGCTTTTTAGCGGAAGAATTCCGGATCCTCCAGATAAAAGGAAAGCAGCAGCAGAAAGCGCTGGCGATCTTCTTCCAGATCCGTTTCCAGGATCTGCTCGATCTTCTTGATTCGATAGATCAAGGTGTTCCGATGCACGCAGAGGATATCTGCGGTCTTTGTCTGATCCCGCTCTTCCCGCAGGTAAACTGCCAGCGTCCGATAGTACTCCGTGCCGGCAGATGCATCCTGCTGTTTCAGCCTTTCCAGTCCCGGCGAAGAAACGGAAAGCGGCTTGTTCGCATTGATCTGATGTCTCAGATATTCCAGTGCATAGTCTTCGCAGCTGTTGATCGTCCCTGCTTTTTGCTCCCCATACTGCACGGCCAGCAATGCCTGCTGATAATAGGCTGGCAGCTGGAATAAATCCCGGAACATATAACTGCAGCCGCAGGAAAGCTTGCGGCGCTTCAAAATATCGGTCAGGGTTTGGTGAAAATCTTTTTCCGGGATCTTCTCATAATTGACGATGATCATGACATCGGACAGATATTTAAAACAGTATACAGCCGAGAAGGAAGACGACAAGGCTTTCTGCAGATATGGGAGATCAAATCGGTTTGATGCGATATCCCGAATACAGAACAATTGCATGGAAGGCTCTCCCGGCCAGCCTATGCCTTCCTGCTTAAACCGGATCAGGGCAGGATCCGTCTCCTTGCCGTCCAGAATATTAATAAAGAGGGCCGATTGAGGGGAGAACAAAAGCCCCTCCTCATTGATCTTGAACCAGAAGTCCAGCAGACGGCAGAATGCTTCTGTCAGGTGCATCCGTGAATTTGCCTGATAGTCAGCGCCTTCCATGGAAACAAACCAGCCGATCAGATCTCCATTTCTGGCATAGAAATTCCGGATGATGTCTTTGGTCTCATGTCCCCCATCCACAATATACGGACCATGATGGTCGGAATACTGCTGCAGGATATCATTGAGCATCAGCACGTCCTGCGAGGAAAGATGTCCATTCTCCATCGCATAATAATCCGGTTTCAGCGGATAATTGCGCATGCCCAGCAGACTGTGACTGGCATCCGTAACCAGGATCGTCGTGCGGAAGACCGGCAGGCTCATTTGAAGGATCTCGTCGATTGAAAGGCTTTCTTCGATTGCACGAATGATACTGTTTTCCCAGTCATTGTAAAACTCCAGCATCCGTTGGATCTCGTTAAAGACCTGGAATTCATCTTCTGTATTCAGAAGGATCAGATCTTCTCCGTTCGCGCAGATCACGCCTCTTTCCCCGCTTTGTATAAAGTCATCCGCGTGGCCAACATAGAGCAGGTCTTCTTCCGGCTCTATTCCCTCGGCAAAATAACGGACTCCTTTGATCCGCATTTCGCCTCGCATGATTCGCGGCTTCGGCTCAAATGCCTCCAGCCAGTCATTGACGATCCACATACTGAACTTCATGTTTTCATTATAGTTATATTGTGCTTTTTGCACAATATATATGTGCAAAATATTTTTCAGATTTCACACTCCGCCCATAGGAACGCAGCTGCCTTCTATTTATAATTTTGCTAAGCACAAGGAAATTTGCAGCGATATCTGAACAAAAGAATTCCTGCAGGATCGTCTGACATCCTCTGCAAGGGATAAGAGAAAGGAGTATCACGATGAGCGATCAAATGACAAACAACGCAGCACCGGCCGGCGCAATGCCGGAAGGCGGACTCCCGCCAATCGCAGTTAGAAGTATCCGAAACCAGACAGCTCTGTCTCTGAACGAACCGGACCGCGTTCCGTTTATGCCGTCCATGAACAATTTCTATGCGATGCACTACGGCGTTTCCATCAAAGACTCCATGACAGATGCCCGCACGCTGATCGAGCCGCTTCGGAAATTCTGCGAAGATTATAATCCGGACTGGGTCTGGAATCCGGTTCCATTTCCGATCAAGCCAATGGAGACCATCGGTCACAAACAGGCAAGATGGCCGGGCGAATACTGGAATCTGCCGGATGATACCCCTTATCAGTACGTCGACAAATGCTATCTGACCGAAGATGACTGGGATGACTATTTCAAAGATCCGTCCTACTATCTGCTCACACGTGTGCTTCCGGAAAAATACGAAGCCCTCGGCGCTTTGAAGATGATCAACCCATACAGCATGTGCAACCAGGCAATTCTGGCCTATATGCCGTTTGGTCTTCCGCCGGTACAGGAAGCACTGAAGGCGCTGATCAAGACCGGTCAGGAAGTCATGGAATTCATGCAGGGCGGCATCGAGCTGACCATGAGCGTGATCAATAATGGTTATCCGGTTTACGGCGGCGCTCCGACGATGATCCCGTTCGATTATTTTGCAGATTGTATCCGCGGTCTCATGGAACTCTGCATGGATCTGGTCACGGACCCGGATGTTGTAGATGAAGCAATCCAGAAAGTCGGCGACATCATTATTCCTGCAGGTATCCAGACTGCTAAGATGTCCAACTGCCAGGATCTTTTCCTGCCATTACACTGCGGCGTTGATAACTTTATGTCTGTGGAGAATTATGAGAAACACTACTGGCCAAGTCTGAAGAGAACGATCGAGGCTGCCATTGCTGCAGACCTGACACCGATCGTCTTCTGTGAAGGCCGCTACAATACAAGGCTCGACTGCATCACAGACGTTCCAAAGGGCAAAGTTCTGTATGTCTTTGAGGAAGTGGATCTGAAAGAAGCAAAACGGATCGTCGGTCCGTATGCAGCTATCGGTGGCGGCATGAACACCCACACGCTGATGAACGGCACCCCGGAACGCGTGGAACGTGAAGTCCGTGAGACTCTGGAATACATGGCACCGGGCGGCGGCTACTTTATGTGCAACTCCATCGCGCTTGATCAGGTCTCTCCGGAGAATATGCACGCATGGCGCGATGCCGTGGAGAAGTACGGATATTACAGATAAAGGTTAATGCCTTTAATAAAAGAGAAGATGCCCATCTCAGGCATCTTCTTTTTTATATTTCATAAGTTCTTCGCAGAATTCCGGGCACTCTTTGTCTGCGCGTATCGGTTTCCCTTCCAAATTGATAAAGCAGTGGGAGGATGTGGCCACGCAGACAACGGTTCCGTCCTCTTTTTGCATCTCATACCCAAATGTCAGGCGAATTCCATCAAATTGATCCACATAAGTGGTGATCGATACCACATCTGAGAATGTGGTCGGACGGATGTATTTACAGTCCAGCTTAAGGACCGGCGAGGCAAATCCACTCGCTTCCAGTTTTGCAAACGGCCAGCCGATCTGCTCCAGAAAATTTACACGGGCTTCCTCCATCCAGAGGATGTAATTAGCGTGATGCGTAATACCCATTTTATCGGTTTCATAATATTGAACATAATGTTTATATGGTTCCATTCTTGCAATCTCCTGCACATCTTGTTTTAATATGTTAAAGCAATTATAAAACAGCAAAGGAAAATGGACAACAAATGAAAACTGCACCGACCACGATCATCCATCCTATCGAACCAACTTATGATGAGCATTCCCGGATCCTGATCCTGGGGAGCTTTCCTTCTGTGAAGTCGCGCGAGATGATGTATTTCTACGGGCATCCGCAGAACCGCTTCTGGAAGGTCGTTGCTGCTTTATACAAGGAAGAGGTGCCGATGACGGTAGAGGAGCGGCATGCATTTTTGATCCGCAATCACATTGCGGCCTGGGACTCCATTCATCAATGCACGATCGTTGGGTCATCGGATTCCAGTATCAAAGATGTGATCCCAAACGATCTTTCTCCAATCCTGAATACTGCGCCGATCGAAATGATCTGCTGCAATGGCAAAACATCCTGGAACATGTACCACAAATACATTGAACCAGAAACCGGTCGCGAGGCCGTCTGCCTTCCATCCACCAGTCCAGCCAATGCCGCCTGGAGCCTGGAGAAACTGATCGATGCCTGGTCGGTCATTCTGTAATTGAAAGCAACCTCGTTTCAGATCAAGGGTGTTTTTAATATAACGTTTAAAAGAGAAATATAGAATATAAAAAGATAATCAGAGTACGCCCCAGATAAGGAGCAGGATCACAACAAGAAGCGCAAAAGCGCCCAGATAAATAAGTGCTATCACAAGAGTTGCGCTGATCGCGCCGCCCAGATACGCCTTTCTGGTTTCCTTGTCTTCTGAGGACTCATAACGTTTTCGGTATTGTCCTTCTTCAGACGAGAAAACCTCCGGGTTATCATCCTGTCCCGCTTTTCTCTCAGCGCGAAGCTCTTTAAAACGCTTGATATTTGGAAGGATCAATGGCGGACGCTCTACACCGCTCATATCAGCGATGGTCCGGCCGTCATCTTCAAATCGTTCTTTCTTGCTCATCTGTTTTATTTTTAAAAATCAGGAAGGCTGCATCCGCCATGCGGGTGCAGCCTTTAGAGTTACTCGTTAAAGAGGTGGCACACGACAAAGTGTCCAGGTTCCACTTCTTTCTGCACCGGAACTTCATTTTTGCATTTTTCCGTGCAGTATTTGCATCTGGTATGGAACTTGCATCCTGCCGGAGGATTTGCCGGGGATGGGATAGTTCCTTCCAACACGATACGGTCCATTTTTGCTTTCGGATCCGGCATCGGGATAGCGGAGAACAATGCCTTGGTATATGGATGCAGCGGATTCTTGAAGATATCCTTCTTGTCGCCGTATTCCACCAAATTGCCCAGATACATGACACCGACCGAATCTGAAATATGTTCCACGACCGAAAGGTCATGTGAGATAAACAAATAGGTCAATGATCTCTTTTCCTGCAGTTCGTTCAGCAGGTTGATGATCTGTGCCTGGATAGAAACGTCCAGCGCTGATACCGGCTCATCGCAGACGATGAATTCCGGATCCAGTGCCAATGCCCGTGCAATACAGATCCTCTGCCTCTGTCCGCCGGAGAACTCATGCGGATAACGGTCTTTGTGGAACGGCTGCAGACCACAGTCATCCATGACCTTATCCACGTAATCATTGAATTCCGCGCGGGAAACCAGTCCATGCTCTCTTGCAGCCTCACCGATGATCTCACTGACCGGAAGTCTTGGAGACAAAGATGAGAACGGATCCTGGAAGATGATCTGCATTTCCGTACGGATATCGCGCAGTTCTTTTTTGTTCAGGTCATATACCTCACGGCCATTGAACAGAACATCACCCGCAGTCTTGTTATCATACAAACGGAGGATCGTACGGCCGGTCGTGGTCTTGCCGCAGCCGG
>JAGCAK010000096.1 GCA_017652745.1 Lachnospiraceae bacterium | reverse complement strand
CCTGGATCAGATGAGAGGAAAGAATGCCGCGGATATTTATAGGACAAAGACAGGGTTTAAATACCCATTATCGAAATACAGAGATGGCAGATATAAGATACAAAGCGGGGAGATGATCAGTGTCTGCATGACGTCTGATTTTTTTCTGGAGGAAGCCGATGCATGGCGTCAGGAGGCATGGGATATGATGCGGACCAGAAGTGATGTCATTTTCCTACTGCTGACCAAGAGACCGGAAAGAATCTCCGAATGCCTGCCTGCGGACTGGGGAGATGGCTGGGACAACATTTTTCTTACTGTGACCTGTGAAAACCAGAGCAGAGCGGATGAGAGGATCCCGATCCTTTTGGAACTCCCGTTCAAACATAAGGGCCTGCATTGTGCACCGCTTCTGGGGCCAATCCATATCGGAAAGTATCTCGACAGCGGACAAATTGAACAGGTCGCCTGCGGAGGGGAAAACTACGGCGGAACGAGACCTTGTGATTTTGACTGGGTGAAAGAACTGCGGGGGGAATGCGTATCGCGGGATATAACGTTTTGCTTTATGGAAACAGGTACCGTCTTTATTAAGGACGGGGAGACCTATCGGATCAAAAGCAAACAGATGCAGAATACGCAGGCATTCAAATCCGGCATGACTTACCAGGGGAAGGCAATTCATTTTGAGCTGAAGGACCGTTTCGGGAATCCTATCCCGAAGGAAGACTTGTATGTTCCGCACTATGTGAAAAAGTGTGAGGAATGCTCATTTAAAATCCTTTGTAACGGATGCAGTGACTGCGGCGCCTGTGATGGCTGAAACAATCATGGGTTCTATTGAAAACAGAAAGTTGCTATGATATACTACTTACCTACAAGGTTAGTAGGCGTTTTCTCAAGAGGAGTAATTCGCGTTACAGTATGAGTGCAGCTTTTGAAGAAAAACCGGGGGATTCGCACAGAGTCTTCCTTTTTTATTATCAGGCAGAAAATTATGTCAATTGAGAAAAAGAGCGCATTGATCGCCATGAGTGGAGGTGTTGACAGTTCTGTCGCCGCGTATCTGATGAAAGATCACGGATATCGCTGTATGGGCACCACAATGCGGCTCTATCGAAATAGTGATATTGGGTTAAGCGAATATCATACCTGCTGTTCCCAGAAAGATATCGACGACGCCAGTGAAGTGGCGTTTCAGCTGGATATTCCTTATGAAGTCCTGGATTTCACATTGGATTTCAAGGAGCAGATCATTCAAAAATTTATTCGCACTTATGAATCCGGCGGAGTTCCGAATCCGTGCATCGACTGCAACCGGTATATGAAATTTGACCGGTTATTTGCATTTGCCGATCAGAATGACCTGCAATATGTTGTGACCGGTCATTATGTGAGGATCCAAAAAGATCCGGAGAGCGGCCGCTATCTTCTGAAGAAAGCACTGGATCCCGGAAAAGACCAGAGTTATGTCTTATACATGCTGACGCAAAAGCAGCTTTCTCGGCTGCAGTTTCCACTGGGAGAGATTAAAAAAGAGGAGACCAGAAAGATCGCGAAAGACCTGAAGTTGTGTAATGCAGATAAGCATGACAGCCAGGATATCTGTTTTGTACCGGACGGTGACTACGTCGGGTTTATGGAACAGTATACCGGAAAGAAGTATCCGGACGGCCCGATCCTTGATCCTTCGGGAAAGGTTCTTGGCATCCATCATGGAGCGGTACGATATACGACCGGTCAGAGGAAAGGTCTTGGAATCTCAGCGGAAAGACCTCTTTATGTAACCGGGAAGGATATGGAGAAAAACGAGGTGTTTGTCGGAGAGGAATCAGATCTTTACTCCGATACCCTTTACGCGGATGAAATAAACTGGATATCTATGGACCCGCCTGCTGAGCCGATTCGGGTAAAAGCCAGAACCAGGTATCGGCAGCAGGAACAGTGGGCAACAGTATATCCGGATGGCACTGATAAGATCAAATTAGTATTCGATGAACCGCAGCGGGCCATTACGATGGGTCAGGCGGTCGTCATGTATGACGGAGACATTGTTGTCGGAGGCGGAACCATTACTGCAGTTTCAGAAAAAGGAGGGGAAAGATGATCTATCTGGATTATTCCGCTAATACCCCTGTTGATCCTGCTGTACTTGATGTTTTTGCCCGCACAGAAAATGCATTTATCGGCAATCCGAATTCAGCACATCAGGCAGGAAAAGATGCAGGTGAAAAACTGGCAGAAACGACAGATGCCATTGCTGATCTTCTGCATATTCTGCCGTCAGAGATCATTTATACCTCTGGTGCCAGTGAGGCCAATAATCTTGCGATAAAGGGCATCGCCAGGTCACAGCGCAACTATGGGAAACATATTATATCCACCGTATTGGAGCATCCTTCTGCCAGCGGGCCGTTAACCTGGCTTCAGGAACAGGGATACGAGATCGAACTGGTGGATATTGGAAGAGATGGAAAGATCGATACCGCTCATCTGAAGGAACTCCTGCGTGATGACACCATACTGGTGGCAGTTACGGCAGTAGACAGTGAATTAGGTGTGATCCAGCCGATCGGAGAGATTTCCGAGATCGTAAAAGAGGCACCAAACTGCCGTCTGCATGTGGATGCCACACAGGCAATTGGAAAGATTCCATTTTCGTTTGAAGGGATTGATACCGCGAGCCTGGCAGCACATAAGTTTTACGGGCTGAATGGCAGCGGAATTCTTTATAAAAGAAAAAACATGGTAATCGAACCGTTGATCCACGGCGGGACGGGGGCAACTCTATACCGGAGCGGAACACCAACCTTGGCTTTGGCAGCTGCCCTGGAAGAAGCACTGAAACGTTCTCTGGAGACTTTGCCGGAGAGAGTGGAAAAGGTCAGCCAACTGAATCAATACCTGAGAAATGCTTTCCGGAATTATCCGGAGGTTCAGATCAACAGCCCGGATGATGCCGTGCCTCATATTCTGAACGTCAGTGTAACAGGGGTAAAGGGCACAAGGATGCAGCAGATCTTGTCTGAAAAAGGCGTGTGTGTTTCGGTCAAATCCGCCTGCTCTACAGAAGGGACCCCGTCAAAAGCAGTCTTTGCGGTCAGCAGAGACAGGAAGAATGCACTTTCCTCCTGGAGGATCAGTCTAGGCCACCTGACAACAGAAAAAGAATGTGAAGAGTTTCTGGAAATCTTTGACCACTGCTTAAAGGAACTGGGAGTATGAAAGGAACGTTGGAAAAATATCAGCTCGTAGAGCAGAGCATTCAAAAGAAATACCATAAAGAGCTGTGGACTCCGTTTGTACGTGCTGTCAAACGGTATCAGCTGATCAAGGAGGGTGATAAGATTGCCGTCTGTATTTCCGGAGGCAAAGACTCTATGCTGATGGCCAAGCTGATG
>JAGCAK010000095.1 GCA_017652745.1 Lachnospiraceae bacterium | reverse complement strand
TGCTCTTTCATCAGTTCTACCGAACGGTATCCGGCAGTGATATCCACTCCTGCGCTGGCGTAAACATCTGATCTTGATTCCATGTTGTCTCCTTTACTCTTTCCCGTTCCAGCAATATGTGCAAAGCTTGCACGGTTCCATGCCAATCGCCTCGATCAGTCCGTCCAGGGACTGAAACTCCAGCGATGCAAAATGGAATTTTTCGCAGATCGCATTGCGCAGTTTCTGTCCCCGCTCTGTCTTACTGTCTGCGTACTCTTCCATATAGTTCAGGCCTTCTTCCCCTTCCAGTTCCACGATCACCCGTCTGGCGATCAGTTCCATCTCGCTCCTGCCTCTGGAAAAATCCAGATATTTGCAGTTGAACATGATCGGCGGGCAGGCAGAGCGCATATGCACTTCCTTAGCGCCGTTCTCATATAAGAAGTCGACCGTTTCTTTTAACTGTGTTCCACGGACGATGGAGTCATCCACGAACAATAATTTTTTATCTTTGATCAGTTCCTTGACCGGAAGCATCTTCATCTTTGCGATCTCATCGCGGGAGAGCTGATTGCCCGGAATAAAACTCCGTGACCAGGTCGGCGTATACTTGATGAACGCTCTGGCAAATGTCTTGCCGCTTTCATTTGAATAGCCGATCGCATGCGGAGTTCCGGAATCCGGTACGCCGCCCACATAGTCGATATCCGGAAGGCGCCCCTCGGCTGCCTCATCTCTTGCCATGATCTTGCCGTTCCGATAACGCATGATCTCAACATTGATGCCCTCGTAATTGGATGTCGGGTATCCATAATAAGCCCAGAGGAACGAACAGATCTTCATTTCCTTTCCGGCTTCCGCAAGGACTTTCACTTCCTTCGGAGTGATCTCAACAATTTCGCCCGGTCCTAATTCTTTATAAGGTTCAAAACCAAGCTTTTCATATACAAACGATTCAAAGGATACGGCAAAACCGTCTTCCCGCTTTCCGATCTGCACTGGAAGGCGGCCCATTTTATCGCGCGCTGCAATGATGCTTCCGTCATCCTTAATGATGAGGATGCCGGCTGCGCCCTTAATCAGACTCTGCACATGCTGGATGCCTTCTACAAAACACTCTCGCTGGTTGATCAGCGCTGCCACCAGTTCCGTGGTGTTGATCTCGCCGCCCGTCTTTGCATCAAAGTGTCCGTTGATCTCGGTAAAGAATCTGTCAATTAGTTCTTCATTATTTGT
Source organism: Lachnospiraceae bacterium (assembly GCA_017652745.1). Classification (GTDB taxonomy): domain Bacteria; phylum Bacillota; class Clostridia; order Lachnospirales; family Lachnospiraceae; genus RGIG5612. The sequence continues at coordinate 2,069 of JAGCAK010000095.1, read as the reverse complement.
GATCTTGCCGATCACGCTGATGGCAAAAGTACCGAACTTTGTCCTGATCAGCAGCGGCTGCGGTTCAAAATCACTGATGCAGCCCAGCGCCGTGCTTCCTTTGATCTCATGAAAGATCTCCGCGAACTTGGTTCTAAACGGAGAATCTTCAATACTGTGGATCTTCCGCTGCAGACCGTACTCCGGGTCATAAGACGCGATTCCCGCGCGCTTTGCCCCGAGGTGAGAATGGTAGTCTGTACCGAAATACACATCCTCTAAACAGTCTCGTTCGGAAACAATTCCAAAAAATCCGCCCATATGTTCCTCCTATGCAAAGAACAGTTCGGAAAGTGTCATTGGCTGGATATACTCACCGTCTTTGTAAACTCTCATATTTCCGGATGCGATCTCATCGATCAGCATAACATCGCCGTTTGCGTCGTAGCCGAACTCAAACTTGATGTCATAAAGGACAAGGCCTTTTTCCAGCAGATCGTCAGCAACGATTTTTGTGATCTTCTGGGTCTCTTCTTTCAGTGCTTCGTACTGCTCTGCTGTCATGACGCCCAGTACGATCAGGCCGTCTTTGGTAACCAGCGGATCCCCTTTGGCATCGTCTTTGAAAGTAGTCTCAACGTAGGATGGAAGGTCTGCGCCTTCTTCTACGTAATCACAATATCTCTTATAGAAGCTGCCGACTGCCTTGTTGCGGCAGATGACTTCCAGACCATGACCGAATACTTTTGCAGGGAGAACTTCCATGGTGGTGTCTTCAAGATTTGCGCTTACATAATGTGTTTTCAGTCCAGCTGCATTGATTTTCTCAAAGAAGTAAATAGACATGCGAAGGTTTACATCGCCAACGCCTTCGATCGTCAATCCGATCGAGTTCTCGCCCGGATCAAACACGCCGTCTTTTCCGGTGCAGTCATCTTTGAACTTCAGCAGGTAGTTGCCGTTTTCCAGTTCAAAAACATCTTTTGTTTTTCCAGAGTAAACTAATTTCTTTTCCATTTTTGTTCTCCTTTTTTTATATCTGTCCCGGCCTCACCGGGAAAATTGATTGCTCTTTTTATTTGTTCAGCTGTTCCTTCAGATTTGCGTCCTTTTCCAGGACCTTCTGCGCATCCGCAGTTCTGCGGGCATTCAGCTTAATGGCTACTTCTTCATCTTCTACAGAAATGATCTCTGCTGCCAGAAGAGCTGCATTTACGGCACCATTTAATGCGACTGTTGCGACCGGGATACCGGACGGCATCATGACGGTAGATAACAGTGCATCCAGACCATCCATAGCACCTCCCTTGCATGGGATGCCGATGACCGGAAGTGTGGTGTTGGCTGCCAGCGCACCGGCCAGATGGGCTGCCATGCCGGCTGCCGCGATCAGACAGGCAAAATCATTGGCTCTGGCATTCAGTGCAAACTCTCTTGCCTCTTCCGGTGTACGGTGTGCTGAAAAAATATGTGCCTCAAACGGAATTCCCAGTTCATCCAGGGTATCCATTGCTTTTGCTACGATCGGGAGATCTGAATCACTCCCCATCACGATTCCGACCTTTTTCATGTTCTCTCCTTATTTGATTGGGTTGTTGTCTTTCTGGATGACATCGTGAGCGCCGCCCTCCACGATACTGGTTGCGGAAACGAGCGTCAGTTTTGCTTTCTGCTGCAGTTCAGCGATCGTCAGTGCGCCGCAGTTGCACATGGTCGATCTGACTTTGCTGAGGGAAAGAGCCACGTTGTCTTTCAGGCTGCCGGCGTATGGAACGTAAGAATCCACACCTTCCTCGAAGGAAAGTTTTGCATCGCCGCCCATGTCATAACGCTGCCAGTTTCTGGCTCTTGCGCTGCCTTCTCCCCAGTACTCTTTGTAGTAGGTGCCATTGATGCTGACCTTGTTAGTCGGGCTCTCATCAAACCGGGCAAAATAACGGCCCAGCATCAGGAAGTCCGCACCCATGGCCAGTGCCAGGGTCATATGATGATCGTAAACAATATCGCCGTCGGAGCAGACCGGAACGTAAACACCGGTTTCTTCGAAATAACGGTTTCTTTCTGCACAAACGTCCATCAGTGCCGTTGCC
>JAGCAK010000094.1 GCA_017652745.1 Lachnospiraceae bacterium | reverse complement strand
TCCTTTGCTCATCGGGTCGACAGGATTGCCTTCCAGCCGGACGACGCGTCCGTTTTTCACATGAGCAAGCACACCGCAGTTTGCGATGCAGGCGCGGCAGGCGGTGGAGACAATTTGCTCTTCATCAGATACTTCGATGACTTTTGGTTCGCCCTTTGTAAAAAAAGTTTTTCCTTCCGCTGCCTCTTTCAGCCCGGAAATGGATAATGCCTTTAAGTATTCGTTTTCGTTCATGCTGCTTCTCCATAAGCGGTTTGTTGTGACACGTCTATAATATATTCCAAAACACTTGCAATCAATATCAATTTATGATATAAATAATTCCAAAAGAGAATGAATTGTTCAAATCGGCCTATATTTGTTAAAAAATGGCCCTGATTCATTCAAATAACCGATCATTCGGAAAGGAGACTCTATCATGACAGAAGATCAACTCTTATATTTTACATCGATCGTGGAATGCGGCAGCTACAGTGAAGCAGCACTGGATCTGAATATTTCCCAGTCCACCATCAGCAAACAGGTTGCCCAGCTGGAAAACGAACTGAATGTAAAACTGTTTGACCGTTCTACTCGCAAAGCATCCCTGACGCCGGAAGGTGAGGCACTGTATCCGGAAGCAGCAGCACTGCTGACACAGATTAAAGCGGTTAAAAATCATGCAGCGGCACTCAGCCTTGGCGGCAGAAGAAAGATCGATATCATCGCGCTGCCGTTTGTCGGCAACCTTAACTTTTATGTTCCGATCTTCACATTTGAAGACAGCCACTTAAACTGCGAAGTGCATCTGTATGAAATGGAAGATAATGAGCTTTATAAAAAGATCGCTGCAAAAGATTTTGATATCGCGATCTGCTATTTTGATCCGGAGCAGATGACGAACAATATCCGTTTCTATCCGATCATTGAAAATGAAATGGTGGCAGCTGTGCATAAAAGCAATCCACTTTCCCAGGAGAAAGCGCTGACACCTCAGATGCTGGATAAAACCGCTGTGATGGGAACACAGGATTTCACCACGCTGAACAAAGTGTACGAATTATATTTTAAGAAGTTTAATGTAACGCCACATGTGTTCTTCCGCTCCAGACCGCAGACCCTTTTAGGCGCAGCTGCTGCAAAGAAGAGCATTGCACTGTTAGACCGTCTGCACGCCAACATGTTCCGGACGCCGGCGGATATAGCGCTGATTCCGTTTTCGCCGAGTTTGAAATGCGCGGTGGGTATTGCGGTGGATGAAGAAAAGGCAGATGACCCGATCATTCAGGAACTGATTGAAACGCTGTCACACTAATCCGTCAACTCCTCGACATCCTTGACAAAGTTTTGAACCGGGATCTGGCCGGACGCTTCCACCTTGTCCATGTAGTCTTTGGCTTGTTCCAAAGCGGCCATGATCATCTCAACTGAATTCTCAATACCGTAATCGGAGGTGTGCAGCGTCATTCCGTAATGCGCTGCCAGCCCCCAAGGCATATTGGTGAAATGTTTGCAGTAGGCGGCACGGCTGAGATCTTCTTTTTTCACAAGTTTACGAGCATCATCGAAAGAAAGATGGTGCTCTTTTGCTATCCGCTCCGCACGGAAAGAACGGTCCGCAGAGAGAAATAGATTCAATGTATTTGGTCGGCCCTTCAGGATATAGCCGCCCAGACGGCCTACGATCACACAGCTTTCCTTTGCGGCCAGCTCGCGGATCACCTTGGTCTGGCTGCGGAAGATTTCTTCCTCTCTGGAACGGATCTGCGTTTCTGCATTGTTGTTGCGGATCCATTGGGAGACCAGACCGACGCCCATGCGTTCTTCGTTTTTCTGCACTTCATCTGCCGGCAGACCCATCTCCTTTGCTGTCTCGGAGATGATGGCATAGTCATAAAACGGGATCCCCAGACGCTTTGCTACTTCCTCACCAATCTTATGTCCGCCGCAGCCCAGCTCACGTTCAATTGTAATGACAAGCGGATATGTGGCACCGGCCAGGACAGGAGATTCCGGCATGTCTACAGGAATTTCCAGGAACTTGTCCAGGAAATGAATGTGCCGGTTATAAAAACGGGTGAAGAAGCCAACCAGGAAAGCGGCGATCACCGTTCCTTCCCGAACGCCGTTCAGCTTATGGAACACCAATAAGGAGATCGCGGTGCTGATGGCAATGAACACCCAGTCGATGATAATCTTGACGGTACCGAATTCCAGATGCAGTTTGTCTGCGATCGCGCTGATGGCACCCTCAGCAGCCATCAGGATCAAAGAAGCTTTTACTTCCAGAAAAACACCGAATGCCATGATCAGACAACTAACGATACATAACAGAAGTTTTTGCCAGTACACGTTGATCTGCAGAGGGGCCACAATGGCCAGTGTCAGATCGGTGAAATAACCAAAAGCAAAGACGACAACAAGCTGAAGAAGATTGATCAGTTTAAAATTCTTCCGCAGTAAAAGGACCTGCACAACGACAAACAGACCGTTGACGATCATTGTGAAAGTTCCCATAGATAACGGAAGGATCAGGCTGAGCACATAGGACAGGCTGGCAGATGGTGAAACACCAATACTGGATTTGGATGACAGCGCAATGCCAAGCGCCAGAATAAAAAGACCTGCCACAAGGACAGCTAGTTTTTTGAGAAATAGCGGGAAAGTCATTCTAGTATTCATGTGGTTATTCTAACAGAGAAAAGGGGGAAATCCAAGTTCTTCACATTGATAAAGAGGATGGTTTTTGATATATTTTATAGAAAGAACCCGGCCGCCAAAAAGCGGTATTTGGGAAATTGCAAACAAACGAAAAACGCTCACTTGCGTTTTGCAAAAAACAGGAAAGGCGGCGAACATGGAATATACGACCATACAGGGAACCGGACTTCGCGTATCTAAATTTTGCCTGGGCACCATGATGTTCGGCGGACAGACAAGCAACGAAGAGTCTGTTGAGATCGTCCGGTACGCGTTGGAAAACGGGATCAACTTTTTTGACACGGCCAATATTTACACGCAGGGAAAAAGCGAAATGCTGCTGGGCGAGGCGCTGAAAGGACATCGCGAAGAAGCGGTGATCGCAACAAAAGTGGGCGGCCCATCCTGGAAAGGGGAAAACGGAAAAGGCCTTGGAAGAAAACATGTCATGGCCAGTGTGGAAGTATCGTTAAAGCGGCTCCGCACGGATTACATCGACATCTTCTATATGCATTTTCCGGATCCGAACACACCTATGGAAGAGACCATCGAAACGATGGACGAGCTCATCCGTGCCGGAAAGATCCGCTATTACGGTGTCAGCAATTACGCTGCATGGCAGATCTGCAGCATGATCGAAAAAGCACAGAAGATGCAGCGCCACGCACCCGTCATCACGGAGTCAGTCTACAACGCACTGACACGCGGAGCAGATGAGGAACTTCTTCCATTCCTGCGTCAATACAATATAGGCATGGCAGCCTACAATCCGCTGGCAGGAGGACTTCTGACCGGAAAGCACACAAGAGAAAAGGCAGTGCCTGGCACCCGTTTTGATACGGAGCAGGGATACCGCAACCGTTACTGGAAGGATGAAAATTTTGACGCCATCGAAACGCTGGAGCAGATTGCTGATGAGAATGGCATGTCCATACTTGAACTGGCGATCCGCTGGATCCTATCCGAGCCTGCGGTCACCAGCCCGATCATCGGCGTCAGCCGCCTGGAGCAGTTGAAGCAGAATATCGAGATTGTTGAAAAAGGTGCCCTGCAGCTGCAGGTCAAAGATGCATGTGATGGCGTCTGGAACCGGATCAAAGGCGACTACTTTAGTTATCACAGATAAAAAACCGGAGGCATAAAATATGGGAATTAACTGCCCGTCATGCGGCGGGAAAATGGTGTTTGATATTGCAGAGCAGCAGTTGAAATGCGAATACTGTAATAACAGACTGACGATTCAGAAATACAAATCAAATAACGAAGGCGAAAAGCAGCAGATGACCTACGACACGGTCGTCTATACCTGCCGGAACTGTGGTGCGGAACTGACCGCTCCGGATGAGCAGGCAGTTGCTTATTGTTCCTACTGCGGAAGCGAGCAGATGCTTTCGGCCAAACATGAGCAGGCTTTGCGGCCGAAAAACATCATCCCGTTCAAAAAGACCAAAGAGCAGGCAATGGAGCAGTACGCAAAAGCGCTGAAAGGAAAGTTCTATGTCCCGAAAGAATTTAAAGACCCGAATTTCCTGGAAGGGTTCCGGGGCATCTACCTGCCGTACTTTTCTTATAATGCACTGGTGGCAGACCGTCAGGTGCAGATGGAAGGAACGGCCAGCTACACCAGCGGCGGCTACGATTACACCGAGACCTATCGGGTGGATGCGCAATTGGGCGGCTATTCATCCGATGTAAACTTCGATGCATCGGCAGCGTTTGATGATACGCTGGCAAATGAGATTGCTCCTTTCAACGCAAAAGATATGAAGGAGTTTCACGAAGGCTATCTGGCCGGCCTTTATGCTGACAAAGCCACCACGGACGAGCGGACTTATATACAGCAGGCAACGGAGCTTGCTGTCGATTCAGTGTATAAAGAAATCAACCGCAAGATCGGCAAGGCAAAACTGAAAGAGGAAAAAGATCCGGAGATGCGCAAAGCACAGGTAGGCATTTCCGCTGTGGACTGCGAGGTCTCTTACTTTCCGGTCTGGTTTTTGACCTGGCGTCATAAAAAGAGAGTTGCCTATTCTGTTATGAATGGACAGACTGGAAAGATCGCAGTGGACATCCCGGTCAACAAGAAAGTATTCTTCCTTGTTTCGCTGGCAGCAGCCGTGCTGATCTTCCTGGCTCTTTTCTTCCTTCCGATATTTATTCTGCCCAAAACGATTGCAGGCATCGCAGCCATCATCCTGGTGATCTCAAGCATTTTGCTTCGTAATGAGATCAAAAAGATCTATGTCCGGGAAAGTCATATTTATGATTATGGCGACACACAGCATAAAGCAAAAAAGAAAGTTACAAAGGCAAAAGAATCAGGCGCATATATTGCCTCCAATGATAAGCCAAAAAAGAAATCATGGGGACTGATCGCAGTCATCATTCCGGCAGCTTATGTTCTCTTCTATATACTTTTTGGTATTCTGAATGGCAACTTTATCCAGACGCTCTTCTCCGGCGGAGGCGGCTCGGCTATATTCTTTATCGCGATGCTGATCCAGCTGATCTTTTCTGTTCTCACCATTATTCACGCTGTACAGATTGAAAAGAAAAGCGCGATCATCCCGGCCATCCTGGCGCCGGCGGTACTAGTCTTTGGCATTTTCGTTTATGCGCAGAATTCGCCGTATGACTACTGGTACTACGGAGCGGCACTGGCCTGCCTGGTGGCAGTGATCATCAACTGCCTGTCGTGCATCAACTATTTCAATTACCTGACCACACGGCCGGTACCGAATTTCTTCAGAAGGGAGGGCGCAAACAATGCAAAATAAGAATCTCTCTCTGAATACGTTACCTAAATATGTATTGACCCTGCTGCTGGCAATGTTTGTTCTGGCATTTTCACTTCTTATGCAGACATCAACTTTCGCAGCGGATGACAATGATTATCAGGTGATCATCGAAGATGCAGCTGATCTGTTTACTGATGCAGAAGAAGCGGATCTTAAGGAACAGCTCAAAGGAATCCTGCCTTACGGCAGCGCGGCCATCATCACAAATGAAGAGCATAACTACGATGCAGCCGCACTGGCAGAACAGCGGTTCCGCGAACTCTTCCTGGATCATTCCGCAACACTTCTGATGATCGATATGTATAATCGCCGGATCCAGATCTTCTCCGATGGTGCTATTTACAAGACGATCACCCGCACAAGAGCGAATGAGATCACGGACAACATCTATAAATATGCAACCGAGGGCGATTATTATATGGCAGCAAAGAAGACCTTCGAGCAGATGCAGACCATCCTTGAAGGCGGACGGATCGCGACCCCGATGAAGTACGCAACGAATGCGGCGTTTGCCATCGGTATCGTTCTGATCATCAACTTCATCATCATCACCGCCCAGAGAAAGAAGAAAAACGTGACAACGCTGACCAACGCGCTTGCCTATGAAGGCGGTAGAGGACGCATCACCGCAGTCAAGAGCGTCAATTCCGTCATGACATCGCAGCGGAAGACCAGACACGTGGAATCTTCCGGCGGATCCTCCGGTGGCGGCGGAGGCGGTTTCTCCGGCGGCGGTGGCGGAGGCGGCTTCTCCAGCGGCGGAGGCGGCGGCCACAGCTTCTAAAACTTTTGATATTTGAGCATTACTCCTATTTGGCGCATCGCGTTAAATAGGAGTAATTTTTTGCTCAGAAATTACTCTCAAAATGAAAATGCGAAGTCAATTACTCCTATAGAGAAAGATTTTAAAAATAAGAGTAATTTTAAAGACCCAAAACTGGCAAAAAAGTACCATTTTCATCTTATTTGAAGCCTTTTGCAAATTGAGAGTAATTTTATGAGATTGAAATTACTCTTATTTTTTAAAAAGTTGAAATAGAGAGTAATTGCCCTGGAAGGGGGGCTAATGAGCCTTTCAGGGTGCCTCAAGTCAGACTCTAAAAAGCATGAAATAAAGAAAATACACCAGGTACCAAAAAAATACAAGGAATTAGCACTCACCTCTTGACAGTGCTAACAACGAGTGCTATAACGTAGTTGAACAAAGGAACAGAGTGATTCGCAAGAATCTACGATCCTCCGT
>JAGCAK010000093.1 GCA_017652745.1 Lachnospiraceae bacterium | reverse complement strand
TGCCAAGCTGATAGATCATGGTTGCATCGAAAGAAGTAGCTACCACACGAAGTGAGTAGTCACCAGTCTTCTGGATACCTGTGATGCTCGGTGCGGATTCGCCATACTCGATCCACTCTGCAAATGCATCATAGTCAGGCAGGAAATCAGCTACGCTGCTGCCGGCATTTTCCACTTCGATCATGCTGATAACATCATCGCCATAAGCCTCAACAAGAGCTTTTGCGAAGTCATCTAATGTGCCGCCTTCAGGAACTGCGAATCCCCATGCACCTGCTGCTACAGAAACATCGTCCTGCGGTGCATATCCGTTATCCCAGCAGTAGTTTGCAATTTCTTCAGCAAGTTTCTTAGGAGCGGTTTCAACCATCTCCCAGTAAGCTTTCTGCTGTTCTTCTGTCCAGAAGGTGAAATCTGTGTTATCTTTGCCAGCTGCTGCGATCAGGTTGATTCTCTTGTCAATGCCTGCACGGTACTGTGCCATACCTTCGATCGGCTGTGAGAACAGTGTAGTGGAACCATCATATGTCGGGTCACATACTACATACATTGAGAAAATAACATCATCAATGGTCAGTGGCTCGCCGTCAGAGAATTTGATATCGTCTCTAAGTGTGAAGTCATAGAACACCGTTCCATCCGGGTTCTGTGTAACTTCAATGTCAGCAGGACCGTAATAGGTGTAATCTGTTCCATTGTAAGGAATGGTTTCACCTTCGATTCCCTTGTAGATAACCTGTCCCATACGATCAAGATTGATCAGAGAGATCTGGGTCATGCTGGAAACGTCCTGGTCATAGGCTGTCTCTGCAAAGAATGGAGAGAATTTCTCACTAAATGGAGAATATCCGACAACCAGAGGAGTTTCACCATCTACGTTCGCGGAACCGGAACCTGAAGGTGTGTCGCTGCCCTTGCCGCATGCTGCCAATGCAAATACCATCAGCGCTGCAAGAAGGAGAGCAAGAACTTTACTAAGCTTTTTCATTTTCTTTTTTTCCTCCTGTTTTTATGTTTCTGGTTTCTAGTGTAAACAAACATCAAATCTGTCTATAAAAACTGACAGAAATCCTTTCGCATACATAGTGTATTTTATAATTTGCCCCCTTCAAAGTCAATATCCGAGGGCTTTTTCATCAAGTTTCCGACCAATGCATCTGGCGTATGATCCGCTGTACAAAAACACCTCCAAAGCCTGCGCACAACTGTCCGACGATAAATAAAATGGTTGAAAAAATGGTGCCGCGGAAAGACCCGAGGATCAATGTGATAATGATCCCGACCAATGCAAAGGCTGCTGTAATAATGACAGCTGCAGCATAACCCGGCAGAACTTTTACTGTGGCATCATACACATATTTCCGCAGCCTTAATCCGCCGTGTGTCAGGCGCGCCACTTTCCAGACCAGCACAAACAGAGCAACGATCCCCAGACCATAAGGCAGAAGGACGATCAGGTTTCCGTCCAGTCCGCTGTGAGGAAGAAATCCCAGGATAACCAGAAGGATGATCGGAACAGCGCAGCAAATCCAGATCCGGATCAGATCTTTCTTCCAGCTTTCCTCTCCGTTGGTGTATGCCATGTAAGTACCACGATAAGCATACTTTCCGGAGTCATCCATCTTAAAATTATTCAGATAATCTCTGCGGCCTGGCCGCTTCTGCTTGTCTGCCATTTTATTCTATGGTACTCATATCAAAATCATCCAGCCACTTCATCGCCGTCTCGCAGACTTCTTTCAGGCAGCTCTCATCGAACGGGCTGACCAGTCCTGCATTTTCGAGAAGCTTTGTAAATACCTCGGTACCGCCCTGCTTCGTATAAGCCATGTAATGTTCCCAGGCATCTTTGCGATCCTTCTGCTGCATGCTCCAGAATTCCAGAGAGACCGTCTGTGCCAGACAGTAATCAATATAATAGAACGGATAGCTGTAAATATGGTGCTGACGCTGCCAGCCTTCCCCTTCACTGTAGAACGGAATATCGCCGTCCAATTTCATCCACGGCATGTATTCGCCCAGCAGCTCTTTCCAGACACCGTGGCGCTCCTTCGGCGTCATTTCCGGACGTTCAAATACGATGTGCTGGAAATGGTCGACCATCGTTCCATATGGAATGAACGTAAGAGCAGATGCCAGATGGCTGTACAGATATTTTTGTTCATCATCACCAAAGAAATCTTTTGCCCATGGCCATGCGAAAAATTCCATAGACATGGAATGCACTTCGCATGCCTCCAGCGACGGCCACATCAGTGAGACCGGAATACGTTCTGCGTTCAGATAGGATTCAAAAGCATGGCCTGCTTCATGCGTGACCACTTCCACATCACCCTGTGTGCCGTTGAAGTTTGCAAAGATGAAAGGCATATTATAATCCGGAAGTTCGGTACAGTACCCACCGCCTTCCTTGCCTTCTGTGCTTAAGACATCCAGCATTTCCATATCCAGCATCTTGCGGAAGAATGCGCTGGTCTCCGGTGATAATTCATCATAAAACTTTTTGCCTGCTGCCAGAATATCGTCTGCCGTCCCTTGCGGCTTTGGATTGCCAGAACGGAATTCCAATTGGTTATCCGCAAAGCTCATTGGATAGACCTTCCCGATCCGCTCTGCCCGCGCACGATAGATACGGTCAGCCACCGGCACCAGATATTCACGTACCGCATGACGGAATTTTTCTACATCTTCTTTTGTATAGCAGTTACGCTGCATGCGATAATAGCCAAGCTGGGTATATCCATCGTAACCAAGTTTTCTGCCCATGGTATCACGCAGTTTGGTCAGTTCATCATAAAGACGGTCCAGATCTTCCTGATGATCCTTGTACCACTGTCCTTCCGCTTTCCATGCTGCCAGACGTTCTTCATCATCTACGCTGTTCTTGAACGGCGTCATCTGAGAAAGTGTATAAACACCACCCTGGAACGGAATCTGCGCAGATGCCAGCAGGTTCTCATATTCCTGTGTCAGATCATTTTCTTTCTGCAATTCCGGAATGATCTCCGGTGAGAAAGATTTCAGCTCCAATTCCGCATTCGTGAAAATGATCGTTCCGAATTCGTCTTCAAAATCTTTGCGGAACGG
>JAGCAK010000092.1 GCA_017652745.1 Lachnospiraceae bacterium | reverse complement strand
GCCTTCCTGATCTTCCATCGATTCATGCAGATACATAAAACCCCCGCACTCAGCCAGCGACGGTATGCCGCCTTCAATTGCGCTGCGGATGGATGCTTTCATGCTTTCATTCGCACTCAGTTCCTTTGCATACAGCTCCGGATAGCCGCCGCCTAATAAAATGCCGTCTGCCTCCGGAGGAAGTGCCTCATCATGAAGCGGTGAGAAATACCGGATTTCCACACCTCTTTTACGGAAAGCACGCATATTTGCCTCATAATAAAAGCAGAATGCCTCATCCCGCGCGACCGCCAGAGTCAAAGGCGTCTTATCTGCTGATGCGCTTATATTTGCAGACGTATCGGCAGGTTTCACATCTGTAATTTCTTCTGCCTGATCGGCAATGGAAAGGATCTTCTCAAAACCTGCTGTCGCAAGGAACTGATCCGCTGCTGCATTAAGCTGTGCCTCCAGGTCTTCAATCTCGCCCGGAAGCATCAGGCCCAGATGACGACTCTCTAAATGGATATCTTTTCTGGCTGGGAAAAATCCAACGATCGGGACTGGCAGTTCTTCTTCCAGCATCGGACGCATGGTCTCTAAAAAGCTTTCGGTCATCCGGTTCAGCAGAACACCTTTGATCAGATGCTCCGTATCATAATCCAGAAAACCTTTGATCAGAGGGATCATGGATTTGCCCATACCATGCACATCAACCACCAGAATGATAGGGGTGGATGTCACTTTTGCCAGATGATAAGCAGACCCTTCTTCACGGGTTCCGCCCAATCCGTCAAATAAACCCATGACGCCTTCCATAACAGCAATGTCAGCGTCCTTCGCAAGTTCCGCAAAAATACTCCGGGTCTCTTCTCCTGTAAAGAAGGTATCCAGATTTTCCGACGGCACCTTCAGGACCGTACGATGAAACATTGGGTCAATATAATCCGGACCGCATTTAAATGCGGCCGGTTTTAAGTCTTTCTTCTTCAGTGCACCAAGAAGCGCGCAGGTGATCAGTGTTTTCCCGCTTCCGCTTTTTGGCGCAGCCAATAAAATTCGAGGTTTTTTCATTCTTCGTTCCCTTTAAACGAACAGATCCAGACCGGATTCTCTGCCTGCAGCATATGATAATTTCCGACCTTTCTCGTTCTGGTCACTGCCATCTGTACAATATCAAAATCACTGACATTAAAGTTCTTTTCGATCTGCAAAAATTCTTCAAATGTCTCATGGCTGACCGCATTGGCAACGATCGATGTCTTTGGATTCTTCGCAAAGATTGCCGCCAGGATCTCTTTCAAGTTGCCGCCGGAGCCGCCGATAAAAACATGCGTCGGAGCCGGAAGTTCTTCCAATCCTTCTGGTGCATAGGCAGGAATGATCTTGACGTTTGAAAGTCCGAACGCTTCCGCATTCTGCCGGATCAGATCTACTGCCTCGTCTTTCCTCTCGATCGCATAAACTGTGATATCCGGAGATATCCGTGCAATCTCCACAGCAATAGACCCGGTACCGGATCCTACATCGTACACAACAGCATCACCCGTCAGATGCAGCTTGGAGATGCTGGCTGTCCGCACTTCCTCTTTGGTCATCGGAACTTTTGCCCGAATAAAGGAGCTGTCCGGAAGTCCATGCGTTACCGCTGCCACACCTGCTCTCGGATTTAATATAAATAAGGCATAGAGCCCGTCTTTCTCTAATGATTCACAATCAGCTGGTGCCAGATCCAACAACTCTTGCTCCGGATATGACATCTGATATCCAGCCAGTATCCGGCAGTCATCCATTCCTTCTTCCAGCAGTATCTTCCCGATCGTTTTCATATCATTCACGCCGGAAACCAAAAGAAATGTTTTTTTGCTGGTCCGAATGGTATGAAAGAGCCGTCCTCTCCAGGTTTCTGCTGTTCCCCTGCCATGAACACTAAAGAGGGTTGCATCTTCCCAGGAAATACCAAAAAGAGCGGCCAGATTAGAAACGGATGAAATGCCCGGATATACTTTTATTTCTCCGGAGAGTTCTCCGTTTGCAACCGCTTCTTTTAAAGCCAGAGTCATTTTCGTGGCTCCGCTGTAGAACCCGCTGTCTCCGGAGAAAAGGATCGCCGCATCACCCGGCTTTTCTTTCAGAACGGGGATGATCTCTTTTGCAAAATAATATGGATAACTTTCCGCCGTGATCTTGCAGTCTTCCAGGATACGTTTTGCACCGAAAACAAGATCTGCACTCTGCATAGCCTGATAAGCTTCAACTGTCAGGTTTTCCGGATGTCCCATACCGCAGCCGATCAAAGAGATGGTGCGTTTTCTTTCATCCAGATATCCATATAACGTCCGGCGGACCTCCGCTGCAGACATGCCTGCGGAGTTTTCCGGAACACCGATCACATACAGAGGAATGCCAGCCTTAGCTGCTGCTTCTTCTTTTTCCGCAAATCCGCCTGACTTGCCGGTTTGTTTGGTAACCATGATCTTAATATCATGATCATTGATGATCGCGAGATTCATTGCCAATGAAAACGGTCCCTGCATAGCTATGATCCGTTTTCCCGGAATGCCGCTTTTTTCGCAGATCGCAATGCTTTCCGTTCCCGGAAGCACGCGGGCAAAAATACGGTCCTTCACTTTTTCATTTGCACAATAATCAGGCAGTTCTTTGCTGCCTGTTGTCAAAAGAATATTTCCCTCAGCTTTAGAAAGCGCTTCAATACAAAGTGCTGTATCCGGAAAATAGTATTTCTCTGCCTCTGCGGCTTGTTCTGCTTCTTCCGTTTGGTTCCGGTCCAGCCGCAGGTAGGTCACTCCCTTTTCTTCCGCTGCCTGTTTAATATTCTCGGTGGCCTCTTTTGCGTATGGGTGGGTTGCATCTACAACTACCCTTATGCCTTCCCGCTCCAGAAACGATGCGATCTGCACCTCATCCATCCGGCCTGTATGCACCTTTATCAATGGATGCGGCTGTTCATTCAGAACCTGCTCGCCATATTCCGTTGCCACGCACAGATCATGTGCGCAGCCCTTTTCACAAAGCCACTCGGATAGTTCTCTTCCTTCTGTTGTTCCAGCAAAAATCAGAATCTTACTCATCCTTCTCTTCTTTCTGACGGATAGCCGCGTTTGGTGACCAATTTTCCATCAATGATCTCGGCTGTTGAATTGCCGATAAATACCGTAGTAAACATATTTACGCTTGTATCCCGCAGCTCTTTTAAAGTGCAGACCGTGGCTTTGGTATCATCCCTTCCGATGTTCTCCACATAACCGCACGGACGCTCCGGCTCGATTACCTTTAAAAGAATGTCGCAGGCTTTCTGCAGATAGTCATGCCGTTTTTTGCTGGACGGATTGTAAATTGCCATTGCAAAATCTGCTTTTGCGGCAAGTTCCAGTCTCTTTTCGATCAGCTCCCAAGGGGTCATCAGATCGCTCAGGCTGATCACGCAGAAATCATGATTAAGAGGAGCACCAAGAACAGCTGCGCCGCTGCTGGCTGCTGTGATGCCCGGGATGATTGTCAGTTCACATTCCGGAAATTCTTTTCCAATCTCGAACATCAGTGAAGCCATGCCATAGATACCTGCATCGCCGCTGCAGATCATGGCAACCTTCTTGCCCTTCATTGCTTCTTCAAAAGCCATGCGGCATCTTTTTTCTTCCTGCATCATAGGCGTGGACAATAATTCCTTGTTATCATATTTTCCGCCCAACAGTCCCAGATAGACTGTATAGCCAATGATGGTGTCCGCATTGTCCAAAGCCCAGATAGCTTCTCCTGTCATCATTTCTTCTTTGCCCGGACCAAGTCCAACTACGTAAATCTCATTCATAAAACCGTAATCTCCATTTCTTTTCCGCAATTGCTGCGGTTACTCCGTTTTCTGCTGTCTTTTTCAGGATCAGTGTTCCTTCTCCTTTGCAATGATACATGGCAGCCCGCTCAGACACACATCCGGTGCCGATCGTCTGCCTTACAAATTCACTTTCGCTAAAGTCTCCTTCCAGACTCTCCAGATCTTCTGCCGCATAAGTCACAAACGGGACCTGCATATCTCTGGCAAATGCGATCAGTCCTTCTTCTTCATGCTTTCCGACAACGGACGCAACTGCACAGACCTCTTTTGGAGATATGCCCTGTTCTGCAAGGACTCTGTCTGCCAGCGTCCTTATCTCATCTTCACGTTTTCCTTTTCTGCAGCCGATACCAAGCACATATTTAGCCGCTTCCAGATACAGCAGTGCTTTCGGTGAAGTTTCTTTTTTCTTTCCGATAAAGATATCGCAGGTCTCGCCAGCATCTTTTTCTGCAAGCAGGATCAGGTCTTCTTCATGCTTCTTAGCAAATGCACCCTTCGCCTCTTCATCTACCGGAACCTCTTCACCGATGCAGATAGAAATTATCTCTCCCGCCAGCACTTTAGAGGAAACCATGGCGATCCCTCCTTTATTGATGATGGAGAGAGAGTTTTTCTTTGCAAAAACATCTGCAGCAAACTTCCCGTTAATATCGGTTGCCGTGGTAATGACCGGGACGCTTCCCGTTCTTCCGCCGATCGTCATGGCCAGTTCATTGGCACCGCCTACATGACCGGAAAGCAGGGAGATAATGTACTCTCCACGATCATCCATGACCAGAACAGGACTATCTGTCAGTTTGTTCTCCACAGAGTCTGCAATGGCCCGCACTGCGATCCCGGTTGCGCCGATAAACAAAATAGCGTTCTTCTTTTCAAACTGCTTTTTTGTCCAGGAAGACAGATCTTCCTCTACGTAAATATCCGCGCACTCTTCTTTCAGGCGACTGCATTTACAAAACATTTCAATGGAAAGATCTTCAAATGCAATACTATTAAGTTCCTTCATTCTGTCATACCCGTTTGGGGTAAAACAGATTACTGATAAATTCATCTTTATTTTTTTGCCTGTCTGTATTCTGTCGAAAAATCATCTGCATACAATCTGGAAAGACTGTAATTGCTGGTATTTAAAACATCACCGACAATGATCATGGCAGTTTTTGTAATGTTGTGTTCTTTGGCTGTCTGAGGAAGAGTTTCGATCGTACAGATATATCCTTCTTCTTCCGGCCAGGTTGCCTTGTAGATGATAGCTGCAGGTGTGGTCTTCTCATAACCGCCTTCTACCAGTGCTTCGCAAAGCTGATCCAGTACTCCCGCGCTCAAGTAAATGGCCATCGTGGAATGATGTGCTGCAAAGCTCTGAATATTCTCCCGCTCCGGTACTTTAGTCTTGCCCTCCATACGGGTAATGATCAAAGACTGGGATACATCCGGCAGGGTGAATTCCAGATTCAGAGAAGCTGCTGCGCCAAAGCATGCGCTGACACCCGGTGTTGTTGCATATTTGATGCCATTCTTATCCAGATCATCCATCTGCTCACGGATTGCGCCATAAAGGCTGGCATCACCGGTATGCAGACGTACCGTCATTTTGTTTTCTGCTTCTGCTTTTTTCATAACGTCCAGAACTTCTTCCAGCGTCATATAAGCACTGTTGTGGATCTCACAGCCTTCTTTTGCATAATCCAATAAAGCCTCACTTACCAGCGATCCCGCATAGATGATCACATCTGCTTCCTTCAGCAGATTCATACCTCTGACTGTGATCAAATCTGCTGCGCCTGGTCCTGCACCAACAAAGTTAACCATTTTTCCGCTCCTTTACTTTTTGCTAATTCTCCATATTTCGATGAATATACAATACACTCTATTTCCATTCTGCCTGCTGCACGCTTGTTCAGATAGTACATGATCTTTTCCAGCAGACAGTTCATTACTTCGTCTTTTTTGCCTTCCTCTTCGATCAGGCGGATCGCTTCATCTGTCATGACACAGTCTAAGATCTTCAGGCACGTTTCTCTGCTCACGCCACACTGCAGCGCAGCTGCCGTCATGATCTCCATCCGGCAGTCTCCTTCTCTTGAATGAGTATTCATAATACCGCCGGCTACTTTGACCAGTTTTCCCATGTTGCCGGTCAGCAGCATACATTCAAATCCCAGCTCTGCTGCCATATCAATGGTATCGCCAATGAAGTTGCTGCACTTTACGCTTTTATCCAGGTCGTAGTCATACGTCTCCTTCATATAGTCGACGCCATAGTTGCCCGGAGAGACCGCCGCACACGAATAACCGAAGGCGCGATGCTGTCGGAGTTCCACTTTGATCGTATCCAGGATGGCCTGCATGCTCATTGGCTCTACCACGCCGCTGGTTCCCAGGACCGAGATCCCGCCTTCAATGCCCAGTCGCGGATTAAAAGTATTCTTCGCGATCTCCACACCTTCCGGGATGGAAATGATCACCTGCACCTCACCGTGGAAGTCGGCGCTTTCCAGCACCTGTGTCACCTCATTCGTGATCATCTCCCGCGGAACATGATTAATAGCTGCATTTCCGACCGGCTGATCCAGTCCAGGCTTGGTCACTCTGCCCACGCCAATACCACCATCGATCGTAACCGTAATATCGCCTTCCTCTGTACGGTTAATGACCGATACTTCCGCATAGACCAATGCGCCGTTGGTCGCATCCGGATCATCCCCTGCATCCTTTTTCACAGCGCAGGAAACAACATCCTGTTTTCGCTCAATCTCCAGGATCTCCGGCTCATAAACAGGTCCCTTTGGGGTCGTTATCTGGATCGTTTTCTTTTCCGTTCCGAACAGCAGCATATATGTGGCAGCTTTTGCCGCTGCCGCTGCACAGCTTCCGGTGGTAAATCCACTTCTCATAGATACTCTTTGCGCAGTTCATACAAAAGGGCGTTGCAGATGGCTGCTGCCACATTGCTTCCGCCTTTTCTTCCGCGGTTGATAATATATGGAACATCTGTATCCAGGAACAATTCCTTGGATGCTTCCACATTCACAAATCCGACCGGGACACCGATGATAAAAGCCGGTTTCCAGTCAGAAGTCTGCATTTTTTCATAGATAGAGATCAATGCCGTAGGTGCATTGCCAATGGCAAAGATAACTGGTTTTTCTATCGCAGATGCACGTTCCATGCTGACTGTTGCACGGGTAACGCCACGCTCTTTTGCTTCCTTTGCCACATCCGGATCTGCCATAAAGCAGTGCGCTGTTCCACCGAACTGCGCTAGTACTGTTTTATTCACACCGGAAAGGCCCATATTGGTATCGGTCACAATATCCGCCCCGTTTTTCAACAGTTCTTTCGCAATAGCCACAGCGTTTTCAGAATAGGTCAAAGTATGTGCATACTCAAAATCGGCGCTGGTATGGATGACACGTCGCGTTACCATATCCTGATCTGCAGGAAGGGAAATCCCTTTTTCGGCAAGCTCTTTCGCAATAATCTCAAAACTTCTTTTTTCTATATCTTCCGGTTTGACAAACTCGATCTCTTTCATCATTTCTCCTTGATGACATCCCTGATCGCACGGATCAGTTCTTCATTTTCCTCTTTTGGTCTTACTGCAACACGATAATAGCCTTTTGAAAGCCCCTGGTAATCTGAGCAGTCCCGGATCAGGATCTCTTTTTCCAGAAGCTTTTCATATAAATCTTCACGAGGACTCTTCAGCAGCAGAAACCCTGCATTGGAAGGGGTGCACTGCATGCCTGCTTCCTCTAATTGCTCTTTCAGATAGGTACGGTCTTTTATGATCTGCTCTCTGGCAGCTTTCAACGTTCCTATCTCTTTGAGCGCCGCTACACCTGCATCCTGTGCCATCACAGACAAATTCCATTCCGGCAGCATCTGGCGGATTTTTTCATTCAGCGCAGTATCCGCACAGATCATATACCCCAGACGTACGCCAGGGATCGCAAAGCTCTTTGTGAATGCCCGCAGAATGATCAGATTCGGCCAGCGGACAATCTGCGGTACACAGGTGTTATGCTCCGGATCATCACTGAGTTCCATAAAACATTCATCCAGGATCACCAGGATCTTCTTTTCCCGGCAGACATCCAGAATTTCTTCCAGCAGATCATGCCGGATATACCGTCCGGTCGGATTATTCGGATTTGTCAGAAAGAGCATATCCGTCTCTTCTGTCAGCTCTCCGATCAGCTTTTGTGTGATCTGGAAATCATCTTCCATTTCGACATACCGGATCTTTGGAGCCTCCGGCCGGAGTGCCCACTGATAACCGGAAAAGGACGGAACCGGAAGAAGCACGTTCTTTGGTTTTGCCGCACGCACCGCTGCTGTCAGGATCTCTGAAGCACCATTGCCAAACAGAAGCATATCCTCTTGGACCTGCAAAGCTTTTGCCAAGTCTTTTCTTAACGCGGATGCCTCCTGATCCGGATAATGTTCTGCCTTGGAAATGCTGTTGATCAAGCTTTGCTTAACGCTTTCCAAAACACCAGCCGGATTGGTATTGACCGAAAAGTCCAGTCGCACTTTATTTCGATAACGATCTCCGCCGTGTGACATCGCTTCTCCCTCTCTATACAAAAGCGATCACGCACATAATGGCTGTGCAGATCACCTCGGCTAAAATAGCCGCACCGTACATTAATTTATTGACCCTGCGGATATCCGCATATTCCACCGGTCTTAAGGCATCCCCGATAAATGGTTTCTTATGTACTTCGCCAAAATAAACGGCATCGCCTGCCAGCTGAATTCCCAGCGCACCTGCTGCAGTACTTTCTGTCTGTGCAGAGTTTGGGCTGGCATGCTTGCGGCAGTCTCTTTTATGGATGCGGATAGCATCACGGGCGCTGAAATCATTTCCCAGAAAAAGGCAGGCAATGATCATCAGCCATGCACTGATCCTGGATGGAACAAAATTCACCACATCATCCAGCAGTGCCGCTGTCCGTCCAAAGTACAGATACTTATCATTTTTATAACCAACCATGGAATCCATGGTATTTACTGCTTTATAGAAAAAGCCCAAAATAGGCCCGCCGATCGCGGTAAAGATCAGCGGCGCTATAACACCGTCAGATGCGTTTTCCGCCACGGTCTCAATGGCTGCTTTTGCAATACCGATATCATCCAGAACAGATGTGTCTCTTCCAACGATCATGGAAACTGCATGTCTGGCACCTTCCACATCTCTGCACTCCAGTGCACGGCAGACCTTCATACTCTCTACCCGCAGAGATTTGGTAGCCAGAATATAGTAAGTCAGGATTGCTTCCACAACTATACCTGCGATCGGATGGATCAGATAGAAAACAAAAATAAGGATCGCCGTTGCAAGGACCGCAGAACCGGTCACTGCAGCGACCAGCCATCGTCCCATGATCCTCTGATGATGTCTGGAACCATTATTCCATTTTTTATCCAGCACGTCGATCAGCTTACCGATCAGCCTGATCGGATGAGGGAAATTATGCGGATCTCCGATGATCAGATCCAGTATAAAGCCTACGACAAATGCCAGAATGTGATATTTCATGTCCTATCCTCAGATCAAAGATTCCCTCAGCATGCCGTAGACCGCATCCATATCCATGGAACTGCGGATCACGTCTGCCAGTTTGTCATATTCACGCTCTTTTAATTCTGCATAATCAATGGCATTGTCTTTTTCCAGATCGATCCCCTTATTTTTTGCCAGGGTCTTTACGATCTCGGTAACAATGCCGCCTTTATCAAAAATGGAGTGGATGTAGGTACCGTATACGTTTTCATGGCGGACCAGCTGCGGCAGCTTTTCGCCCTGATCAGAAACTGTGTCACCCATATGGATCTCATATCCGGTGTAATCCTGACCGGACAACCCGGCAAAGATTCCTTCCACTTCATTCAATCTTCCTTCCACCTGCCGGCGGGTCTTCTGCGGCAGAAGAACAGTATCGATCGGAAGCAGTTCCATGCCCCGCATTTCTCCGCCTTCTTCTGCATGATCCGGATCGGCAATGCTTTTTCCGAGCATCTGATAACCACCACAGATGCCAAAGACCGGAATACGTTCCGCCATTTTTTTCACAGCCGTCTCCAGACCGCTTTCCCGCAGCCACTTCAGATCACCCATTGTGTTCTTACTGCCTGGCAGCACGATCATATCCGGGTTTTTCAGTTCATTGACGGAAGTCACGTAACGAACAGATACACTGTCGATCTGCTCGAATGAATTTAAATCAGTAAAATTGGAGATGCGCGGATACCGGATGACCGCAATATCGATCAAGCCTTGCTTTGCGCTGTCAAAACGCTCCGTCAGGCTGTCTTCGTCCTCAATCTGTAAATAAGTATATGGCACTACACCAACCACCGGCTTTTGTCCGCGCTCTTCCAGGATCTCAATACCCGGATCCAGAATAGTTTTATCTCCGCGGAATTTGTTGATCACCAGTCCTTTGACCAGTTCCAGCTCATCTTCTTCTAACAGCATCAACGTGCCAAGGAGCTGTGCAAAGATACCGCCCCGGTCAATATCGCCCACCAGAAGCACCGGTGCTCCGACCATTTTGGCCATACCCATGTTGACGATGTCATCGTCTTTTAAATTGATCTCTGCCGGAGAGCCGGCACCTTCGATCACGATGATGTCAGCCATTTCTTCCAGCTTTTTAAACGCTTTCTGAATATCCGGGATCAGCTGTTTTTTATATTTAAAATAATCTCTGGCATTCATGTTGCCCAGGACTTCACCGTTTACGATCACCTGGGATCCAACATCATTTGTCGGTTTTAGGAGGATCGGATTCATGGCGACGTCCGGTTTGATCCCGGCTGCTTCTGCCTGCACGACCTGTGCTCGTCCCATTTCCAGGCCGTCTTCCGTTACGAACGAATTTAAAGCCATGTTCTGGGATTTAAACGGTGCCACACGGTAACCATCCTGTTTAAACACACGGCAAAGTCCGGCAACAACCAGACTCTTTCCTGCGTTTGACATCGTTCCCTGCACCATGATCACTTTTGCCATTATCGTTCCTCTGCCTCCATTTCAGAAAGGATCTCCGGCCCAAACAGCTTGCCTTCGCTTTCCGCATAATCTTTTAATTCCTGCATCCGCTGGTTAGATACACCGATGCTGCATCCGGCATCGATCACTTTTTCACAGCTTGCGATCAGTTCTTTTGCACGCGTCAAAGAAGCGTCCCCTATCTCGCTAAACGGCTCTTCTGTAATAACCTCCGTCGCAAACAGACGCGCTAACTGATAGTCTACATCATTTGTAAACAGGATTCCAGTTGCAAACGGTATGTTCTTTCTCTGGAACGCCCGGAAGAGCGGAATACCGCTTCCGTTTCCTGCCAGTACAAAGATCCGCGGGACATCGCCCTGTGGTTTCTGCAGCTCAATGCTGCCAAACATCGGATCAAAGAATCCGTTATCGATCTCGTAAAGATTCCGGATCCGTTCTTCTTCAAAGATGTCTTCCGGCTTGCCAAAACCAAAAACGTCTTTTCCTTTGACGGTGACGATCCGGTCCGCAACTTTCTCTGCCAGATCGATCTCATGCAGAGATGTGATGACCGTGATGCCTTTCTTTCTTGCCATTCTTGTCAGGATTGAAAGAAGTTCCAGTTTATGCCGGACATCCAGGAAGGATGTCGGCTCATCCAAAAGAATTAATTCCGGCTCCTGGCAGATAGCTCTTGCCAGAAGGATCCGCTGTTTCTGTCCGTCACTGATAGCGTTGAAATCGCGGTCCGCCAGATCGACAGCGTGCACGGTTTCCAATGCTTCGTAAACCTTCTGCTCATCCTCCCGGGAAAGAATGCCCAGCCTGCCGGTATATGGATATCTGCCGGTTCCTACAATATCCCGGCAGGTCATCAATTCCACCTTGATCCGCTCCGTCAGGATGACTGCCATTTTTCTGGACAGATCTTTAAAGGAGTAGGATAACAGGTTCTTTGTATCCAGTTCGATATCACCGGAGATCTTGACCAGATCTCTTGCGATCGTTTTTAAGATTGTTGATTTGCCGGCACCGTTCGGTCCGATGAGTGCAATGACCTCACCTTTCTGGATATCCAGGTTGATGTCTTCAATAACCGGAACGGTATTGTAGCCAACAGATAAATGGTCGAGTTGTAAGTATGTGCCCATATCAGTTCCCCCTCCTTCTGCGAAGCATCATGAGGATGACGATTGGCGCACCAAAGACGGACGTCACCGTACTGATGTTGAGTTCGGTCAGTGAAAAGACAGTCCGCGCGATCAAATCGCAGATCATACAGAACACCGCTCCGCCCAGAAACGTGGCGGGGATAACAATTAAAGGCTTCGAAGTATTGAGAGCATGCTTAACCAGAAACGGAACCGCGATACCAACGAAAGAGATTGGTCCTGCAAATGCCGTTACGGTCGCTGCGAAAATACTTGATACAATAATCAGCGCAACCCGGAACACCTTAATATTTACACCCATACTCTGTGCGTATGCCTCTCCCAGCTGATAAGCACTGATCGGCTTGGCCATGAAGAAACAAATAACAAAGGTGATGCCTACCACGATCGCTGCCACCTGTACATTGCTCCAGTTCATACCGGAGAAGCTTCCCTTAGACCAGTTATGTAGGTTGACGATATCAGAATCCGCTGCAAATGTGACTACAAAGTCCGTTATGGCAGAACAGATATAACCAATCATGATACCGGCAACCAGAAGAGTTCCCATATTTCGTATTCGCCTGGAGAACAATAGCACAAAGCCGATCGACAGCAATGCTCCCACAAAGGCGGCAACGATCAGAACATAAGAAGAAACTATTTTAAACCGCTGCATGAGAAAGATCATTGCAAGTGCAACGGTCATCTTTGCACCTGAAGAAATACCAAGCACAAACGGACCTGCGATAGGGTTTTCAAAGAATGTCTGAAGCAAAAAACCTGAGAGGGATAACGCCCCTCCCAGAATTGCAGACATAATGATCCTAGGAAGTCTGATCTTCCAGATGATATTGATCTCTGTTGCCGTGCCGTCCCTTAGGAAGAAGATGCGGAGGATCTTCGGAATAGAGATGTGCACGTTACCGGTGTTAATGTTCAGGACAATAATGGCAAAGAAAGCTGCTATCAGCAATACAAAAACCAGTGTATATCTTGCCCTTCTGCGCGCTGTTACGCTAAAGAATTCCGCTTTGCCTGTTTCGTTATGATTCATATTATCTACTCTACTTTACTCAAAAATGTCATCGCACTCTGATCGCCATCTGTGACCATGATGTTCACATCACGGATCATCTGACCGACGATATCTGTTGCCTGATAAAATGATTTGCCCGTTGTCCAGACGTTGCCTTCTTTTACAGCCTTAAACTCTGCAAACATCTGATCCTTCTTGATCAGATCATCCACAGTTGTCAGCGGTGTATCAATGGAGCCGTTGTAGATAAGGAAATCTGCATCAACAGCTGTTGCGAAGAATTCTTCCATCGTGATCTGAATTGAAGATGCAGTCTGATCTGTTTTCAGGTCAGCAAATGCATATTTTCCTCCGGCGATATCGATCATCTTAGGGATATAGTCTTTCGGATTCCGGACTACGATCGCGCCATTGGAATTCACGTAAAAGAATGCAACGGTCTTTCCTGTATTTTGGAAATCTTTCAGCTCTTCAATCACTTTTGCCTGCTCATCAAAGAATGCTTCCGCCTCAGCCTGCTTGTCTGTCAGGACGGCATACATCTTGACCCACTCTGTTCTTCCAAGCGGGTGTTCTTCATAACTGGAACGGTCAACAAGAACAGGGATGCCAAGGTCTTCGATCATCTCTTTTACCTTTGGGGTATGGTAGATCATCGTAGATTCAATAGCTAGGTTGCACCCTTCCTTGATCAGCATCTCGTAATCCGGTGCGCTGTATTTTCCTGCATAGATAATATCGCCGGCATTCATGGCTGCAACCGCATTATCGATATACCAGCCAGATGCCTCTGCTCCGGACATGCGGATGTTTCCAATCGAACCAGTCGCATCAAACAGCGCCATAGCTGAAGTCGCCGCAAGATAAATCTTATCCAACGGTTTCTGCAGGATCACGATGTCCTCAGCCAGTCCTTCCGGAACATCTTTTCCTTCCGGAACGACCAGGTATGTTCCGCTCTCCGGAATATCGATCAAAGCATAACCATCTTCATAGTTATAAATGGTAAAACAGGTCGCATACTGGAGAGGTGTAATATCTTTAAAGGTAAGACCCGCAATCTGCGGAGCATCTTTCACATCGCTCTTGCCAGATTGCTCTGTTACAGGTTCCGGTACAGCTCCGCTGCCGGCAGGAGTATCACCGCCATTGCCAGAGCCGCATGCCGTCAGAAACAACAGCAGACATAACAACAGAGCGACGATTCCAAAGTATGATTTTCGATATGTCCGTTTCATATCCTGTCCTCCATGTTGTTACGGAAGGCCTTCTTGTTCCGAAGGCCTTCCGGCAGTTTTTTGTGAGTCAATTTGTATACACTTGACTATATTTACTGAACTCCGTTAGCAATCAGAGCATCAGCTTCTTTTTCTTTTCCGAAAAGAATTCCATAAAGCTTCAGCCATTCAAGCTGTCCTTTCGGATCCTTTTCGTCGGCCGAACGGTCGATAATCATCGGAATATTCAGAAGAGCCATACGCTCTGTGATCTTTGTATACTGATCCTGATAATCTTTTGCTTTTTTATCCTTCTCTACTTCTTTTGGAAGAATTACTCCTCCTGCTCCAAGAACGAGATTTGCTTCTGCTTTCACCAGTTTGTTGTAATCTACATCATCGATTTCACCAGTCGAAATAACCTTCCCCTCTTTCAGCAGGTTCTTCAGGGCTTCATTCTTGCAGTTCTCTTCTGTAAGGCCTGTTGCTTTGATCAGCTCCAGGAGCCCCAGGCTCTCCATTACCTCTGCTTCATCC
Source organism: Lachnospiraceae bacterium (assembly GCA_017652745.1). Taxonomy (GTDB): domain Bacteria; phylum Bacillota; class Clostridia; order Lachnospirales; family Lachnospiraceae; genus RGIG5612. The sequence continues at coordinate 1,490 of JAGCAK010000092.1, read as the reverse complement.
TCAGAAGAAATATAGACCGAATCTTTCGGGAGACGAATAACAAGGACCTGTTTCTCCATGCCTGCTGGGATCTCCACGCCTTCTGGTACTATCAGGTATTTAACGACATCTGCCTGGTAGAGCTCCATCGCATAATCGGCATCCGTCTTCACATTAGACTGTTCGCCCTCTTCCTCTGCCACTTCTGGGTTTTCTTCCGTTGGTGCTGTCTCGTTCTGAGCAGTTTCATCTTTGTTTTCTTCTGCTTCCTTTGCAAGTTTTTCCGGGTCAAGAACTGTGTCTTTGGTCCGATCGATTTCAACCAGCACGCATCCGTTGTCATAGCGGAACATCTTCAGGAGTTTGGCATGCTCGAGTTTGATTTCCTCACCGCCTGAAAAAGCGCCAGCTCCGGCTGCTTCAATATACACATAAATCGTGTACGTAACTTCATGCGCCTGAGACATTGCAGTGGTCATACCAATGATCGTATTATTTGCATTTAACTGGATTGGAATGGTAAAGACGGATTCTCCTCCTTCAATACTCGGATAGTAAACACCTCCAGCAGCCTTAACATATCCATAATTGGTACTACTAAATGCAATCGTTGCATATGCACGGCCGTTCACTACAGTTACCGAACGGCAGGAAATGGTTGCTCTTCCAGATCCTCCGGAGAAAGCAAAACTATCCGGAGTATAAACACCATCAGGCAGAGTGGTTGAGTTGTCAACGGCTGCTGTGCCGCCATCAAGAACTGTGATTTCCTGCTGATCATTCTTTGAATCAGAAGAGCCATCATCCACTGGTGTTTGTCCTTCTCCTTTGATAAAACTATTTTTATTAATAGTAAGCTGACGATCATACCATTTTTTAGTGTTAACACTATAAGCTGCTAAATCAAATGGCTCTCCAATTGGAACATTCGTTAATTTAAAAGTATAAATTCCATTTTCGTCTGTTCCATGATTGATCCAGGAGCCTTGGTTTGACGGAGCAGCATCTGCTTTACCCAAAAAGACTATCGTTTGCGCAGTATTGGAAGCTTTTTTCATTTTGATAATAGCATCAAATTTGCCATCCTTAACTATTACCGTACATGCAGTTCCAACAGGGAACATGCTTGAATTGCATTCTAATGTAGCTGTATAAGTTCCATCAGTCAGTTCATTAAAAGGAACTGGTACTCCATCTTTTTTCTCAAGACCAGTCACAGCATCTTCAATAGCTTTTGCCCAGCCATCTACCGTTGCCTGTTCATCTGCTTTCTTTCCTTCAACAACTGCATCAAGTGCCGCTTGCAGTTTTGCTATGGACTTTTCCGTATAAACGCTGAGATCATCTGGTACTTTTGCTTTTGCAGCTTCTACTGCAGAATAATCAGCCTCTTGCGGCTGAGGCATTTCCGTAATCGTGATCGTATAGGAATTGTTCGTCCATCTCGGTGAAGACATCGCTGTCGTCCTCGTCTTGATCGCTACGCTTCCTCCATTCAGCTTCACCGGGAT
>JAGCAK010000091.1 GCA_017652745.1 Lachnospiraceae bacterium | reverse complement strand
CCGTAAACTCAGCAACTTCCGGATGGATGATTTTTTTGATTGACTCCACCAGAGACATAACGCCAGCACCGAAAACGATAAACGCAATAATGATCGCGCTGAAATATTCCACCCGTCCATGTCCGAACGGATGCTTCTCGTCCGGTGCACGGTGTGCCAGCTTGACACCCACGATCGTGATAACAGAGGAAATAGCGTCAGTCAGATTATTAACGGCATCGAGGACAATGGAAATAGATCCGGACAATAATCCTACGATTGCCTTAAAAATAACCAGGAAAATATTCGCCGCGATACCGATAATACTGGTCCGCGTAATACCTTTTTCACGCCCTATACTCTGTGTTGCTGCTGTTGTCTCATTCATGTTGTAATACCTGATAATAGTCTTTTGTATCTCTCCGCAGAAAGACCCACTTTAATAACTGTTTTATTATACACACTTCCCTAAATAAAGGGAAACAGTTTTTATGCATGGGGTATTTCATATTAGTAACTATTCGTTTATAATAAAACCCGGATCAACGATCCACCTGATACTCAAAACAATCGTCAAGACAGGAGGTCCGCATTGGAATTCCGCCGCATAGAATATTTTTTGGAATTGGCTGAAAAACTGAATTATGCGAAAGCAGCTAATGAACTGTGTATCTCATCCCAGGCGCTCACCAAACAGATCCAGCTTTTGGAAGAGGAACTGGGGACCAGGCTGTTTGACCGGACGACAAGATCCGTTTCCCTGACGGAAGACGGTGTGCTCTGCAAGGAACGCTTTTCTAAATTAAAAGAACACTATGATGCTGCGATCGCGGATGTGGAAAATGCAATCCGTTCGAAAAACCATATCGTCCGCATTGGCTTTTTTGCTGCTCTTCCGAAAAACGAACTGGTTAACCCACTGATCCACATGCTTTCCTCCGAGTTTGAACAGATCGATTTTGAGATCAAAGCTAATAACATGGATGGTCTGCGGGAGCAGCTGAAAAGCGGAGAAACGGATCTAGCTCTTACCAATGCCCATGATTACGAAGACTGGAAGGGATGCGAGATCGTGGTATTTAAAACGGTTCCTGCACAAATTGTTGTCTCTTCCAAGCATCCATGGGTAAAAGAGGGAAAGAAAAAGATCACAAAAAAGGATATGGCTGAGGCGGATATCCTTCTTCTGGAAAAACGCGGGCCATATGAATTCAACAGTTTCTATGGCAGAGTGAAAGCAAAAAGCAGAACGATCGTCCCGGACTTTGATTCCATGATGATCGAACTGGAAAAAGGCAAACGCTACGCTGTATTCCCAATGGTCTTTAACGATGCGCAGCATTCTAACTTCGTCTGTTATGACCTGCCGGATGACTACCTTTTTCACTTCCGCACCATGTGCGCCTGCCGAACGCAGAAAGCTTCCGCAGAGGTGAAAAAGATCTTCCAGTTTATTAAAAAGCACAAAAAAGATTTTTCTTTTTGATACTATATAAATGTATAAAAAAACTGCCTGCACTTTGATTCGCAGGCAGTTTTTATTATTTGGTTTTTAATTACTGACGGACACCTGTCAGATCGAATTCGCCCATTCCGTTTTTGGATTTTCCGGAAATGCTGTCGCCATCGACCGTTCCGCTCAGTTCATTTTTCATTTCACCGATCGGAGTTTTGATTGTAAGCTCATAAGAGAAGTTCGTTCCGTCAAATTTGCCGTTTACGATTTCTGCTTTAGCGCCGTTGCTTTTATCTGTTACTGTGCCTTTCAGAACATCGCCTTCTACAACGTATTCTGCAAAGCTTACCATGTCGCCCATATAGGTGTGTACTGTTAATTCCCATTTGCCTTCCATAATTAAATCCTCCTTAAACTTTTACCAAATCAATGTATCAGAAATTTCCTGTGAAATTACTTACTATTTATTATGCTGTCCACTTATTTGCCTTATCCAGTTCGGCGTAAACACCATACTTTTTGCCCTCATCATCAACGATCTCATCCACGTTTGGCATTACTGAGAACATGACTGCAGAAGAAACCATCAATCCGCCATCTCTTCCAAGATCATCGATGACTCTTCTGACTTCTGCACGGATCTCTTCTTCTGTAGAGTCCTCACGGTCTGTGACTGCAGGAGCGACACCGCCTGCAAAAATGATCTGATCACCATAGGTCTCTTTGAGCATCTTCAGGTCATTATTCGGCTGTACAGAATGCCAGCTGTCTACACCAATTTCAACCAGATCACCAACGATTGGGGTAATATAACCACAGCTGTGATGCATATAATGAATGCCCAGTTCATGGCAAGCTTCTGCCATGCGGCGTTCCGGCTCTTTGTAGAACTGTCTCCACATCTCCGGAGACATGAACATTGCTTTTTCATTTCCCCAGTCATCGTGCATCATGACAAAGTCGATCCCCAGGTATTCTTTCATTGGCTCAAAAAGAGAGATTCTCCAGTCAGCATATGCATTCACAAAATCCTGGTATGCTTCTTCATCATCGTAAGGAGCCATCAGCCCATTGACATGACCCATCTCTGCGCAGATACGCTCGAATGCACCAAGGTTTCCTACATAGTAACCCTGGATCTCATCCTTCTTAAGCCACATCGCCTTGGTGCGCATTCCCATGGTTTCCCAATCCAAAGTTCCTCTGTAATCCGGGAACTGCAGATAATCCTGCCACTGGGTAATGTCATCAAATTTTTCTCCGCCCGGTTTTACGTGTGTCATCAAGTTTGGATGTTCCGGATCCAGTTCCCATTCCAGACCTGACCAGTCAGGCCCATTCATGAATAAAGGTCTGTCATTAATTTCCGGAGTGATGATCATCTGTGCTGCCGTATTGATCATCGGCACCCATTCCGGTTTTTCGTGGTTCCAGCAGATTTCCATGTTTTCGCGTTCAGTTAACATAATTATCCCTCCATAAAATAAACGGGTTTTTCTTTCTTCTATTTGGAGTATAGGAGATTCACATCTTTTTGGGAAATCAATTAAATTCTCAGATTAACAACCTGAAGTTACTAAAAAAAGAGGAGCCATTAAGGCTCCTCTTAAGGTTTGTCTGAATAAAACAGTTAAGTCTGAATTATTTACGTCCAACCAGTACGTCATCCAGCGGCTTGCCAGCTGCTTCTCTGTACTTGTCATCATATGCTTTGACACGTGCAGGTTTGAACAGCAAGCAGCAGATGATGGAAATGATAGCTGCAACGCCGGAAGCGATGAAGACTGCCGGGGTTCCCAGAGTGGTTCCGATCAGAGCTGCAACGATCGTAGGACCGAATGCGTTGATCAGGTTAGCGATCGGGTTGACTGCTGAGAATACACTTGGGAAGTCCTCGATTCTCCAGTACTGAACTGCTGCAGATACTGTGTAGTTTGAAGAAGCGCCCATGAACATTGCCAGAAGGATCAGGCCGATGAACATCAGTGTCGGGTTCTTAAGCATTCCGAGGATACCGGATACGAGCATGCAGATATGGGAAAGCAGAATCGCAAATCTGGTGCCCATCTTGGTATCGATCAGACCAAATACATAGGAGCCGATGATACCGAAGCCTGCGAT
>JAGCAK010000090.1 GCA_017652745.1 Lachnospiraceae bacterium | reverse complement strand
GTCTTTCAGAATCTGCATGAGGGGCGGAAGGTGCTGGTGACGCCTTTGGTGATGTCGGACGAGGACTACATCCGGCAATGGGAAAGCGTGCAGTATGCACCAGGGACGTTTGACGCCAGGGATCCGTTTTTTCTGTCGGAGAGGGGCGAGAGGGTGCGGTCAAAGTCCGAGAAGATCATCGCCGACAAATACTTGCTGCGGGGGATCCCGTATCGCTACGAGTTCCCAATGAAGCTAATGGATGGGAAAAAGGAAGTCATCCGGCGGCCTGATTTCATCGTGCTGGACAGGCGGACACGCAAAGAATATATACATGAGCATTTCGGCAAGGTGGATGATCCGGATTACGCGAAGCACCAGCTGCTGGAGAAGCTAGCCCTATACGCGGAGAACGGGATCTTCCCGGGCGTGAACCTGCTCATGACCATGGAAAGCAGCCAGTATCAATTCAACGACCGATACCTGGATCACCTGATCAAGTTATATCACCTAGCGGATTAAGACAGATAGGGTTATAATCTTTTTAGAGTAAACAGCAGTAATGCAATTATAAAAGGAGGACCTTATGATCAAAAAAGCGCAAACCAAATTTGGCGTCGTGCGCGGGATAGAGCTTACGGGCAAGTACGCCGGCATCACCACCTTTCGGTCAGTACCATATGCGGCACCGCCAATCGGCGACCTGCGGTTTCGTCCTCCTGTGGACCCGGAGCCGTGGATTGGCGAATGGGATGCATCGCTGGGTGCATCGAGACCAGTTCAGGAGACCGGCACTGGCCTGACACGCGAGCCATGGGTCAGTGACTTCTACTATCTGGGCACGCCTCCAATGAGCGAGGACTGCCTTTACCTTCATATCACCACCGGCGCGGCCGATGACACCGAGCGGCGGCCTGTCTTCATGTGGTTCCACGGCGGAGGCCTGGCCAGCGGCTTCTATACGGAGATTGAGTTCGACCCGTCCGAGCTGGCACGCAAAGGCATCGTCGTGGTAAGCGTGGCGCAGCGCCTCAACGTGTTCGGCTATCTGTGCCTGCCGCAGCTCTCCGCGGAACAGGGCGGCATCAGCGGCAACTATGGATTGATGGATGAGATCAAAGCGCTGGATTGGGTGCGCGAAAACATCGCCAACTTTGGCGGTGACCCGGATAACATCACCGTAGGCGGACAGTCCGGAGGCACTGCTAAGTCCACTGCCCTTGCCACATCACCAAAGACACAGGGGAAGATCAGGCGCTGCATCAACCAGTCCGGCCTTTCGTGGGTGCGCGGCGACTACCTGCCGATGGAGACCGCCTACAAAAACAACATCGAATATCTGAAGAACCTCGGCCTTGATCCGGACATCACGCCGGAAGAACTTCGCAAGATTCCGGCCGTCAGTTTCTTCAAATTGAAAGATGGGCTGACATTCGGCTTCGGACCGGGAAGGGTCCCGGGTTCGATGGTGTGCGACGGCGAGTATGTCGCACACGTTTCCGGTGCGCAGAACATGGATGAGTTTGGCACACACGTGGATTATCTCAACGGCGTCAATATTGGCGAGTGTACGGTTCGCAACGAGTTTGCGATCGGCCCGACCAAAAAGTTTGAAAACGCCGAGGAGTTCTATGAGGTTATGAAGGAACGCCTGGGTGATCTGTACGATAAATATGATTTCCGTTCTCTGTGGCCTGTCACCGATGAGAACGCGGATTTCCAAAGCCGTGTGCTGGCAAGCCAGATCTGCGGCAACGGCCTTGGCCTTACGATGGCTGACCGCTATTTTGGCGCTTACCGCGCACAGACCGCTCCGGACACACGCAACTGGTCCTATAACTTTGGACGGTTTCCGCCTTGTCTGCCGGAAGAGCGCGGCACCTTTCGCGATACCGACGTGCAGCTGGCATGGCACTCCGCCGAGTTGTGGTACACCTTTGCATCGCTGCGCGAGGGCATCCCGGCCTGCCGTCCGTGGGAGCCGGTCGACTTTGCACTCGCTGAGCAGGTGAGCTCTTACTGGGCAAATTTCATCGCCACCGGAGATCCTAACGGCACTGATTCCAACGGCAATCCTCTGCCGTACTGGCCGGAAAGCCGCGAAAACTATGGGTGGATGGAAATATCTGCCGAGGGACCAAAGGGTCACGACGGATTAACAAAACTGGATGAGATGGGTCTGGAGTATCTGAAGCGCTCCGGCAGATATCCGGAGATGAAATGAAGCTAACTGTTTTTGGGGAAATCCTCTGGGATATTTTTGATCAGGAAAAAAAGATTGGCGGCGCGCCGTTCAACTTTGCTGCGCACGCGGTGCGGCAAGGTGCAGACGTGCACCTGATTTCTGCTGTCGGAAAGGATGAGCTTGGCGATGAAGCTCTCCTCGCATGTAAAAAGCTGAATGTGCCGACAGATGCCATCGCACGTCTTGCCAATTACCCAACCGGAAAATGTCAGGTCACTTTAAAGGATGGCATGCCTGTCTATGATCTATCCGGGGATTACGCCTACGACCACATCCCGCTGCCGGCGGACATGCTGACGGATGATTCGCCGTCCGCCATCTACTTTGGGACGCTGGCACAGCGAGGCAGAGAATCCCGCGCAACGCTCCAAAGAATCCTTACCAAAAAAGATCTGGTGGACGAAGTATTTTTCGACATCAACATCCGCCAGCATTATTACGATGACGCACTCATAGACGAATCGATCCGCGCGGCGACGATCCTGAAAGTTTCGCGTGAGGAAATCGGCGTGCTGGCAGATGCGAAAAAATCTGCCGTTAATTCTACTGCGGAAGACAAAAATGTCACCAGGCGGCCGAGCAACCTCAACTCTATCTGCAAACGCCTTCTGGAAAAATACGACAACCTGAAAATGGTTCTTGTCACGATGGACAGCGACGGCGCGTTCGTGTATGAGCGCGGCGGCAAGATCACCAAATCAAAGCGGCCATCATGCGAAGTGGTATCGACCGTTGGCGCGGGCGATGCATTTTCCGCGGCATTCCTGGTCAGCTATCTGAACGGGAAAAAGATCAGCGACTGTCTAAGGCGGGCGATCGCACTGGCCAGCCAGGTGTGTGAGCACGTGGAAGCTGTGCCGCTTTTCCCGATGGACGACATCCGCAAATGGAAAGCCATCTACCGGCTGCTGAATCATGTTGAAACAGAAGTCTTCGACTGCGGCACCCTTTGCGACAGCGCCTGCTGCGTTTGCAAAGATGCAACAAACGATGTAGGCATCTACCTGTTCCCGGGGGAGCATCTGCTCCTGCGCGAATCAGAAAAAGAACAGGACTGGCTGACATGGGAAGAACAGGATCAGAAAGACATCGGCTTCCCGGAATCGTGGACTGCTCCGGTCTATTTTGTCAACTGCAAGACGCCTCCGGTCTGCCCGCGGAATTGGAGACCGCTTCAATGCCGCACCTTCCCGCTGAAACCGGTGATCGATGAGAACGGCGTACTGGAGCTGATCTGGGAGGATGAAAAGCTGCCTTACACCTGTCCGATCATCGAGCAGAACATGCCGATCCACGACGACTTCTACAAAGCAACCTACACGGTCTGGATGCATCTGCTGCGCGATCCGCGCATCATGGATCTGGTGCTGAGCTGGAGCTAACAAAAAAGCCGCACAAAACTGTGCGGCTTCTTCTTAATCTTACCCTATCTTAATAGTTCTCTGCATTCACTTCAAAGTATGCCTGCGGGTGTGCGCAGGTCGGGCAAATGTCCGGTGCCTTGGTGCCGACAACAATGTGTCCGCAGTTGCGGCACTCCCAGATCTTCACTTCGCTCTTTTCGAAAACCTGTGAGGTCTCGATGTTGTTGAGCAGTGCACGATATCTTTCTTCATGATGTTTCTCGATAGCTGCCACCAGGCGGAACTTTTCTGCCAGCTCCGGGAATCCCTCTTCTTCTGCGGTCTTCGCAAAGCCTTCGTACATATCGGTCCACTCGTAGTTTTCTCCATCGGCTGCTGCCTTCAGGTTCTCGGCGGTATCGCCAATGCCGTTCAATTCCTTGAACCACATCTTAGCATGCTCTTTTTCATTGTTCGCAGTCTTCTCAAACAATGCAGCAATCTGTTCGAACCCGTCCTTTTTTGCTTTGGACGCGAAATAAGTGTATTTATTTCTTGCCTGGGACTCACCTGCAAATGCAGCTTCCAGGTTCTTCTCTGTCTGTGTTCCTTCGTATTTGTTTCCCATAACGCTCCCCTTTCTTTTTACTGCAGCATCTGAACCAGTTCTTCTTTCGGACGGACGCCAACAGAAACTGCTGCCTGCTGTCCATCTTTGAACAGGATCAATGTCGGAATGCTGGAGATGCCGAATCTGGCTGCCAGTGCCGGCTCATCATCTACGTTCACTTTACCAACTTTAACTTTGCCTTCAAATTCTCGTGCAATCTCTTCCACGATCGGTGCAAGCATCTTGCATGGGCCACACCAGACTGCCCAGAAATCTACCAGGACCGGGATGTCGCTCTGTGTAACTTCTTCTTCAAAATTCTGATTTGTTAAAACAATTTCGCTCATTTTATTACTCCTTTAACTAATAACTTTTTAATTTCAAGCTGGTTCGCTGTTGTTAACTGTAATAATCATACTCTCTGACTGTGAATGTTCTGTGATGTTTGTGCTTTCAAAAAAACAATCCATCAACCCCCCACGGGGCTTATCAACGGAAAGAAAAGCATATATAATCATGCAAACGCTCATAGCAGGGATGCTGCAGTCTGTGAATATTTCGGATCCGTACCGAACCCTTTGCGCACAGAGCCTGCCGCAGACCCTGCTATCTCTATTTCAGATCAGATTCTCCATTAAAGGACTCTACTCTTAATAAGATTCAATACCACCCAGACCATATTCGTGATATTCGATCAGCTGGTATGTATTATGCCCGTTGTAATATTTTGGATAGACATACGCGTAACCGTTTCCGACATTCAGCAGATTCGGGTTTGCCTCTGCTTCCGCCAGCGTCAGATGATAATGCGCATCGGACACTGCCAGTCCGCCAACGGTATCAAAATCTAACCGGTCATAAATCCGGAATGCCATCTCCTGATGACCATCCGCAAAATTCAGGATCTTATAGACCACTGCAAACCTGGTATAGGTCGCACCGTCTGCGGCATCGTAATAAAACTTCCCATCTTTGTAATACGGACCGTGAAAAGAGGAATCAAACGTATATGTCGGTGCAGGCAGATCCAGATAATCCGGAGCAGATATCGTCAGACCGAAAAACCTGTCTAATATGCCCTGCACATAATCAAGCGAGATCACCTCATACAGGCTGTCGTAAGAGATTGCGCCGCTATCGTTGATCTTTGCAAAACGATGTGCAAAATTGATGACTGGCGGGCCTCCGTATGTATAAATACTAAAGTCCACAAAATCATACTGCTCCACAAAGTTACTGAGAAAGATATTGGCTTCATACTGCGTGTTCGCGTCGAGCGCAACTTCTCCACCATCCCCGGAAACAATGCCGCCGGATGATGTCGTCGGCTCCGTTGCAGCTTCTTTTGTGGTCACTTCCTCCGTGGTCATTTCCTGTGTAGTCATTTCTGGCTTTGATTCTTTTTCTTTGGCGCTGCCCAGACAGGAAGTCTTTCCGCTCTGAAAGATACCGCACCCGCTCAGAAGCGCTAAGATGAGAATCAGGATCACTATGCTGTTAAGTATCTTAATCTTCTTTTTCATAACCTTTCTCCCTTTTTATCATGGGATCCCTCCGGATCAGACAGCGTTGCTACTTTCATATTTTCATAGAAAGATTATAATATATTCATCGTTTTATCACAATTACGGAATAGGATATGTAGACATCCGGGGCGTTCCCGGGATAATAAAATACCAGATGATAAAATACGAATTGTTTCTGTAATTCAGTTTTAAAGATTACATGGAGGAAATAAAAATGAAAAAAGCAATTGTGATCCTGCTGGTAGGTGCGCTGAGCGCAACACTGCTGCTTGCAGCCTGCGGCAAGAAAGAACCTGCCGATGTTCCTGAAGGCTCTGGTGCCGCATCCGGTTCCGATGCACTCGCAGGTAATGAAGGCGGAAGCTCTGCCGGCATGGCTCTTCTAGGCGGATGGACGCTTACGCCAGATCTGAGCGTTTCCCTGACAGAGGATGATAAGGCCATCTTTGATAAAGCAATGGAAGGCTTTACCGGTGTAGGTTATGAACCGGCTGCAGTTCTTGCAACACAGCTTGTATCCGGCAAAAACTATGCATATCTCTGCAAGGCAACTCCAATCACATCCAAACCAATCCCGCATTGGGCTGTTGTTGTCGTTTATCAGAACCTCCAGGGTGAGGCCAGCGTCTCTAACGTAACAGAAATTGATCTGACAAATCTGAACGTGAAAGATAACGTTGATGCTGCCGCTGCTGTTGGCGCATGGGAAATCACTCTTCCTGGCGGAAAGCCGATCATGATGCCATACGAAGATGCACAGGTTGCTTTCGATACCGCTTCGCAGAAATATGTCGGCGTTGATCTGAAACCTCTCTCCTTGTTAGGTACACAGGTCGTTGCAGGCAAGAACTACAAATATCTATGCTATGGCGAGACTGTTACAGAAACTCCGGTTTCTGCGCTCTACATCGTCGATGTTTATCAGGACCTGGAAGGAAATGCTGAGATCACAAACTGTGCCGTTCTGGATCTGCTTTCCTATATTGGATAACGTTAATAAAAGTTTTCTTTCCTGAAAACTTTTTAGAACACCACATACAAAAAAAGAAATCTGCTTCGGCAGATTTCTTTTTTCATTCATAATGATTTTTAGTTTATTTCACAAACGCCTTCAGCGCACCGATGAAGTGGACCGGTGATTCCAGGATGCAGACATGTCCTCCCGGAATCTCTGCCTCCACATATAATCCGCCTTTCTTTTTATACTGTTCAAAGAAATAACGTGTCTGTTTGATCATCGGCTGCGGCGGGTATTCATCTTCACCCGGCCAGCCCGGCACCATACCGATCTTGCCCAGATAACCGAATTCCATCATCGATCCATCGCTGACGATCTGATCGCAGTCGCCGTGGATCCAGAGTACTTCTGGTTTTTTCTCAACATCCAGAAAAGCTTCCAGGTTGCCGTACTTCGGACTCATCGTATTTAAGACGCCTCTGTCGCCGGCAACCACATACGGCCACTTGGTGCTTGTTTCAAAATTGCCCGGATAATAATCGGTACCTATCCGCATCTGTGAAGTTGCATCGATAAACCGGTTCTCCCACTCCAGACTCATCCGGAATTCCGGACGGAATAAAAAGCGGTTCAGCAGATCGCGCAGCACCAGACGGCTTCCCATGCTCGTTGGAAAGAGCAATGCCGGATTGGCACTGCCTCCGCCGGATCCTAATCCCAGCGGTGAATGCGGTGTTCCTTTTTCATCAATCGTTCCGCCGAATCCATAAGGTGATCCAGGTGCTACCAGCACCAGCTTATCCACCATCTTGCCGTGATCGACCACAAACTGCATGGCGATGTCTCCGCCCATGGACCATCCTAAAAGTGTAAAGTGTTTCCACCCGATTGCCTTACAGAAATCATAGATGTCATCGCTCCAATCACGGTACCCTCTGGTCGCATCGATTGGAAGCGGCTGTGTGTTTCCAAAGCACCTAAGGTCAGGGACCGCGATGTCAAAATCTTTTTCCAAATATGGCGCAAGCGGCATAAAAAATACCGAGGAAGAAAGGTTGCCATGTAACACAAGCAGTTTCTTTTTGTTTCCTTCTCCTACCCGGTAATAAGCTGTCTTTATGCGCTCTGTCTCAATGACTTGTTGTTTGTATTGTTCCATTTGTCCCATCCAATTCTTGTTACTGTTTTTTATTCTAAAGATAATCTTGCAGGATGCAACTGTTTTTTCGGTTGAATGACCTTATTCAAAAATTGAAATGAAAAGTGCCAATTTTTAACAGTACATATAAAAACCGATATTTTTTTTATGAATTATTACTAAAAAGTGTCGAAATTAGTCAACATATACAAAATTCTTGTTGCTTTGTAGTCATTTTTTGCTAAATAGTCTGTTGTTTTTTGAAAAAACATTTATTAATATAATGTATAAGCTTGGGCGAATGTCGCCCGTTGATAAAGTTGCGTTTATAAATAAGATACAAGTTGTGAAAAGCAAACAAGATTTTTTAGGAGGAACAACTATGAGAACAATTGATACGATTCAGGTTGGCGATTCCGCGTCTTTCACCAAGACTGTTACCGAAACCGATATCATCCTGTATGCAGGTATCAGCGGTGACATGAATCCGGCACACATCAATGCAGAAGCTGCAAAAGAAGGTATGTTCGGACAGCGCATCGCACACGGTATGCTCTCCGCTGGATTTATCTCCTGTGTTCTGGGAATGCATCTTCCGGGACCTGGCACGATCTATCTGGGACAGGAACTCAAATTTGTAAAACCGGTATTCATTGGTGATACAGTTACAGCTACTGCTACTGTCACTGAGAGAATCGAAGAAAAGAACAGACTGATCCTTGATACGACCGTTACCAATCAGAATGGTGATGTTGTGATCAAAGGCACCGCAACTGTTATGCCACCAAAAGCTAACTAACCCGCAGTTTTTATTTATTAAGTAGGAGGAAATATATCATGAGCAACAATCCGTTTATGGATTATCAGGAGCAGTTTTTCAAACTGTGGAATGACAACATGGATCAGATGCTGAACAGCGACGCTTACAAAGCAATCGCTAAGAACATCCCTGGTGCAGAAGTTTACACCAAAGCGATGGAAGCAATGGTTCCAAACGTAGAGAACTATTGGAAGACCATGGCATCTTCTATGCCAAACGTCACAGCTATGAATCCGGTCATGGATTACTGGAAAGGCTTCGCTGACAAAATGCCTGGTATGGACTATTTCAAGAACATGCCAACTGCAAGCCAGATGATGGACTACTGGAAGAGCTTCGCTGACGCCGCAAAAATGATGGACTATTGGAAGAACTTCGCTGATGCTGACAAGATGATGGAATACTGGAAGAATTTCGCTGATGCTGACAAGATGATGGAATACTGGAAAGACTTTGCTGACGTTGACAAGATGATGGAGACCTGGAAAGAGTTCGCAGAGAAGAATCCATTCATGGAGTACTGGAAAGGCTTCACCGAGAACATGCCAAACATGGGTGAGTACTGGCAGAACTTCCAGAAAATGCTTCCAAACATGAGCGAGTACTGGAAATCATTCCCGTCCATGTTCCCGGGAATGAACAACTACTGGGATTCTTTCGCAAAGATGATGCCGAATCCGGAAAAATTCGCAGAGCTGGCTCCGTTCAAGGTTCCTGGCTTCGAAGCTTTCACAAAGGTATTCGATATGTGGAAGAGCTTTGGTGATCCGACCGCTATGGTTCAGGATTTCCAGCAGAAATTCAACGATGTCATGGCTGACGTTCTGAAGAGCCTGTTCCCAGAGAATGTTCAGGCATTCCTGGCAAAACCGACCGACTTCATGAACATGATGGTCGAATATTACAAACAGTTCGTATCTCCATGGGTTGAGATCGATTCTGACATCATGGAGCGCCTTGCAAAGGGTGATCCGGATGCTTACATTGACTTCTTCAAACAGTATCAGGACAAATATGCTGAGAGCGTTGAGAAATACTTCACCATCCTTGGCATGGGCCTGAACCGTGAAGCAAACGAAGACTACATGAAAGCTATGAACACATGGAACAAAGCTATGATCTCCATGGGCGAGCTTCTGGCAGTCGTCAACAAGACCGGACAGGAAAGCTTCGAGAAGATCGCTGAGAAAGTTCAGGAAAACCTGAAAGAAGGCGTCTCCCTGACAACCTTCCGTGATTTCTACAATGTATGGTATTCCGTCACTGAAGAAGCATATGAAGCTCTTCTTTCCACAGATGAGTTTGCAAAAGTTTTCGATGACTTCTCTGACAGATATGCACAGTACATGATCGCACAGAACAAAGTTTACGAGCGCATGCTTGCATTCTTACCGATCCCGACAAACACAGATATGAAGAGCCTTTACAGAACGGTTTACGATCTGCGTAAAGAAGTTCGCGATTTAAAGAAAGCAGTAGCTGCTTTAGAAGAAAAGGGAGGTAAGAAATAATGAGCGAGAACATTTTTGAGAAAAGCCTTGAGCAGTATCAGGAATTCCAGAAAGACTGGATGGAGAATGCTGTAGCTCTTACCCAGCAGTTTGACCCTGCAAAATATATGGAGCAGATGCAGGAAATGCAGGAGAACATCATGAGCGGTATGCAGACACTGCTCAGCCTCAAGCCGGAAGACGTTGAAAGCGATCAGCTTGAGAAAGAAGAAGTTCTTCGCATCGGCAAAATGAGACTGTTCCATTATGCCCCACTGGTTCCGGCAAGCAAAAAAGTTAAAGTTCCTCTGCTGATCACCTATGCACTGGTCAACCGCCAGTACATGCTGGATCTTCAGCCGGACCGCAGCGTGATCAAGAGCTTCCTGGAAGCAGGTCTGGATGTTTACATTATCGACTGGGGTTATCCGACAGCAGAAGATATGTATCTGACTCTGGACGATCACATCAACTGGTACATGGATGAGTGTGTTGACTTCGTCCGCAAAGATACCAAGAAAGATAAGATCAACATCCTTGGAATCTGCCAGGGCGGTACATTCGCTACGATCTACACCGCACTGCATCAGGAGAAGATCAAAAACCTGGTTACTCTGGTTGTTCCGATCGACTTCTCTTCCAACGATGGTATGCTGTTCCGTTGGAGCCGTTTCATGAACATCGATTCCCTGATCGAAGCTTACGATGGCGTCGTTCCTGGTGATGTTATGAACGTTGCTTACCTGATCCTGAAACCGCTTACTCTGACGATGGACAAATACATCGGCATGACAGACAAGTGGATGGACAAAGATTATCTGACGAACTTCATCCGTATGGAGAAATGGACATTCGACAGCCCGGCACAGGTCGGCGCTACTCTGTCCCAGTTCATCAAAGATATGTATCAGGACAACAAGCTGATCAAGGGCGAGCTTGAACTTGGCGGCAACAAAGTTAACCTGAAGAGCATCAAGGTTCCTGTCCTTTGCGCATGCGCAGACAGAGATCACCTGGTTCCGCTGGCAAACAGTGAGCCGTTCATGGATGCACTTGGAAGCAAAGACAAGACCTTCCTGCATTTCGCAACCGGCCACATCGGAATGTTCACTTCTTCCAGATCCCGTAAGGAAATCATTCCTGGCATCATTGACTGGCTGAAGGAAAGATCCAAATAATCGTATTTCGATACACGAAAAGGGGCTCTGCTGAGCCCCTTTTTTATTACCTGTGTGTCAATCTTTTGACGTGATCGGTTGCGCGTTAGTTTTTTACTTCGCGCGTTCGTTTGC
>JAGCAK010000089.1 GCA_017652745.1 Lachnospiraceae bacterium | reverse complement strand
ATATCCATCTGAAAAAGAATGGAAGCAAGGGAGTGGCCGTCAACCGGATTCCAATAAAAAAGCTAAGCGAGCTTTACGGAAATGTAAATGTTGTCATTTTCTCTCCGGAAGATCTGGATCTGATCAAAAGAGGACCTTTGGTAAGGCGGACCTTTGTGAACCAGGAGTTATGTCAGATCGACCCGATCTACGTTAATGATCTGATCAATTATTCCAAGATTTTGAATCAGCGGCATGAGCTGCTGAAAAAAATGGATGAAGACAAATCCAGAACGCAGGAACTCCTGGAGACACTGGATATCTGGGATCTGCAGTTAGCACAGTACGGAACACGCATCATCGAACGGAGAACCTCTTTTCTGGAAGAGATGAACGAAATCATCTTTGATATTCATTATCAGATCACGGAAGGAAAAGAAAAACTGAAGCTGGTGTATGAACCAAATGTTACGGCAGAAGCGTTTTATGAAGCACTTTTGAAAAACCGTGACCGGGACCGGATCTATAAAAATACCTCCGTCGGTCCGCATAGAGATGATTTTTCATTTTTCGAAGATACGAAAAATTTAAAACTATTTGGCAGCCAGGGGCAGCAGCGCACATGTGTGCTTTCCCTGAAAATGGCTGAGATCAAAATGATCGAAAAGATCAAAAAAGAAAAACCAATCCTCCTGCTGGATGATGTTCTTTCGGAACTGGACAGAAACCGGCAGCAGATGTTGCTGAAGAGCATCGGAGAGACGCAGACCATCATTACCTGTACAGGTGTGGATGAGTTTGTGGAAAACGAGATCGGACCAGCAAAAAAATTCTATATCAAAGACGCAGCAATCAAAGAGTAAGAAGGAAAAACGATGGCAGAAGAGAAAGATTTACAGAATACAGAAGTAACTGCAGAATACGGCGCGGATAATATCCAGGTCCTGGAAGGTCTGGAAGCCGTCCGGAAGCGTCCGGGTATGTATATCGGCAGTATCTCAGAGAGAGGACTCCATCATCTGGTCTATGAGATAGTAGACAACGCCGTGGATGAGGCCCTGGCAGGCTACTGCACAGAAATCAAAGTGACGATCAATCCGGATGACTCCATCACCGTTGAAGATAACGGAAGAGGAATCCCGACCGGAATCAACTCTAAAGAAGGCGTTTCCGCTGTGGAACTGGTTTTCACAAAACTGCATGCCGGCGGTAAATTTGGCGGCGGCGGTTATAAAGTATCAGGCGGCTTGCATGGTGTCGGCGCCTCTGTCGTGAATGCACTTTCGGAGATGCTGGATGTCACTATCTACCGGGAAGGCAAGATCCATCATCAGCAATATACCCGCGGAAAAGCAAAACATGCATTAGAAGTACTGGGAGACTGCCCGATCGAAAAGACAGGATCTACGATCACATTCCTTCCAGACAGGGAAATCTTTGAAGTTACCGTTTATGATTATAAAACCCTGCAGACAAGACTTCGCGAAATGGCATTCCTGACAAAAGGACTGAAAATTACGCTGATCGATACCCGCGAAGGAAAAGAGCAGGAAAAAACCTTCCATTACGAAGGCGGTATTAAGGAATTCGTTGCTTACATTAACCGGAGCAATACGCCTCTTTATGATGACATTATGTACTTTGAAGGCATGAAGAATAATGTGGCAGTCGAAGTTGCAATGCAGCATAACAATGGGTACAACGAAGGCATCTATACCTTTGTCAACAATATCAATACACCAGAAGGCGGTACCCATCTGGAGGGATTAAAGACCGCTCTGACCAGTGTGTTTAACAACTATGCGCGCACCAATAAGATATTAAAAGAAAAAGAGCCAAATCTTTCCGGCGAAGACATCCGCGAAGGCTTAAGTGCAATCGTTTCTGTTAAAGTCGAAGATCCGCAGTTTGAAGGACAGACCAAACAGAAACTTGGAAACTCCGAAGCAAAGACGGCGGTTCAGGCAGTTGTCCGCGAGCAGCTGACCTATTTCCTGGAGCAGAACCCGCAGGTCGCCCGTACGATCTGTGAAAAATCACTCCTTGCACAGCGGGCAAGAGATGCAGCAAGAAAAGCCAGGGAAGCAACCCGGAAATCTCCGCTGGCAGGCGGCGCTCTTCCTGGAAAACTTGCAGACTGTACGGATAAGAACCCGGAAAACTGTGAAATTTTCATTGTTGAGGGAGATTCCGCAGGCGGCAGCGCAAAAAAAGCAAGAAAAAGGAATACTCAGGCAATCCTTCCGCTCCGCGGCAAGATTTTGAACGTGGAAAAGGCAAGACTGGATAAAATTCTGGGTAATGCAGAGATCAAGGCCATGATCACGGCGTTTGGAACAGGAATCCATGAGGATTTTGATATTTCCAAGCTGCGTTACCATAAGATCATCATCATGACCGATGCCGATGTCGACGGCGCACATATCGCCACCTTGCTTCTGACCTTCTTCTACCGGTTCATGCCGGAACTGATCAAAGGAGGATATGTTTATCTGGCAAAACCGCCGCTGTATCAGGTAACCCGGAATAAAAAACAGTACTATGCATACAGTGATGCCGAACTGAACCAGATCATGGAAGAGATCGGACGCGACAACCAGAATAAAGTCCAGCGGTACAAAGGTCTGGGAGAGATGGATGCCAGCCAGCTTTGGGAAACCACCATGGATCCGAATACCCGAATCTTATCTAAAGTCCTGATCGATGACGAAAATCCGCAGGATCTGGATGTGACCTTTACCACTCTGATGGGCGATGAAGTCGAACCAAGAAGAGAATTTATCGAATTAAACGCAAAGTATGCGACAAATATCGATGTCTGATCCCAGAATAAGACAGACACGAAACGACAGGAGTAAAAATGGACGAGCATATTTTTGACAAAATAGAAGAAGTCGATCTGAAACAGACGATGGAGACCTCCTATATCGACTATGCGATGAGCGTTATTGCCTCCAGAGCATTGCCGGATGTCAGGGACGGATTAAAACCGGTCCAGCGGAGAGTCCTCTTTTCGATGATCGAACTGAATAACGGTCCGGATAAACCGCACCGGAAATGCGCCCGTATTGTTGGCGATACCATGGGTAAGTACCATCCGCACGGAGATTCCTCCATTTACGGAGCATTGGTTAACATGGCACAGGATTGGTCAACCAGATATCCGTTGGTTGACGGACATGGAAACTTCGGCTCAGAAGACGGAGACGGTGCTGCTGCCATGCGTTATACCGAAGCAAGACTCTCCAAGATTGCTATGGAAATGCTGGCGGATATCAATAAAAACACAGTAGACTTTATCCCGAACTTTGATGAAACGGAAAAAGAACCGACCGTTCTGCCATCCCGGTATCCAAACCTTCTGGCCAACGGTACAACGGGTATAGCAGTCGGTATGGCAACCAATATCCCGCCGCACAATCTGGGAGAGCTGATCGACGCGGTCGTAAAAATCATAGATGACAAGACCGATGGCAATCAGACCACGATCGAAGATGTCATGAAGATCGTCAAAGGACCGGACTTTCCGACAGGAGCAACTATCCTGGGAAGAAAGGGCATCGAGGAAGCATACCGGACGGGAAGAGGAAAGATCCGGATCCGTGCCGTTTCAGAGATCGAACCAATGGAAGGCGGCAAGAACCGTATTGTGGTCACCGAACTTCCATATCTTGTCAACAAAGCAAAGCTGATCGAGAAGATCGCAGAACTCCATAAAGATAAAAAGGTCGACGGCATCGTTGACATCCGCGATGAAACAGACCAGGAAGGTGTCCGTGTCGTGATCGAACTGCGTAAGGACGTCAATCCGAACGTGGTCCTGAATCAGTTATACAAGCACACGCAGCTGCAGGACAGCTTTGGCGTGATCATGCTGGCACTGAAAAATAATGAGCCGAAGATCTTTAATCTCTTGGAAATGCTGGACAGCTACCTGCAGCACCAGGAAGAGGTCATTACCCGGAGAACCAAATACGACCTGAACAAGGCAGAAGAACGGGAGCATATTATTGAAGGTCTGTTAAAGGCTTTGGATAATATCGATGAAGTGATCCGGATCGTCCGTGGCAGCCGCACAACACAGGATGCAAAAGATGCATTATGTGCAAGGTTCGGGCTGGATGATGTGCAGGCACAGGCCATCGTTGATATGAGGATTCGTGCCCTGACCGGTCTGGAACGGGAAAAACTGGAAGACGAACAGAAAGAACTGCTGGAAAAGATCCGGTTCTATAAATCCATACTGGCAGATGAGAAAGTCCTTCTTGGCGTGATCAAGGAAGAGATTCTGGTCATGAAGGAAAAATACGGGGATGAAAGAAGAACCGCTATCGGCATCGACGACGGAGAGCTGGAAGATGAAGATCTGATTCCGGATGAGAGCACAGTCATCACCATGACAAGGCTTGGCTATGTGAAACGGATGGATATCAACAACTTTAAGGCACAGGCCCGCGGCGGCAAGGGCATCAAGGGTATGCATACCATTGATGAAGACGTAACAGAGCGGATGTTCATTACCACAACGCATCACCGGTTACTGTTCTTCACCAACAAAGGCCGTGTATACCTGCTGAAAGCATACCAGATTCCGGAAGCATCCCGGACAGCCCGCGGAACGGCCATTGTAAACCTGCTCCAGCTGCAGCCGGATGAAAAAATAGCGACAGCCATGGTCGTGGATCAGTTTAAAGGCGCACAGAATCTTCTGATGGCAACCAAGAAGGGTATTATAAAAAAGACACCGCTGGAGGCCTATGCGAATATCCGTCAGACCGGTATCATTGCCATTGGACTGAGAGAAGATGATGAGCTGATCGATGTGGATATGACCGACGGCAAGCGGGAGATCATTATGATCTCAAAGAACGGTCATAGTATCCGCTTTAACGAAGAAGAAGTTACGCCGACCGGAAGAAGTGCAATGGGCGTAAGAGGCATGCGGCTTACAGAAGGAGATGAAGTCATTACCCTGGCACTGGATGTGCAGGGAGAGACCATTCTGTTTGCAACGGAAAACGGTATGGGCAAACAAACAAAGTTTGAGGCATTCAACGCACAGCACCGTGGCGGCAAAGGTGTGCTCTGCTACAAGGTCAACGAAAAGACAGGAAAACTGGCAGCTGCAACAGCCGTGAACGAGAACGACCAGATTATGCTGATCACTAACGAAGGTATTGTGATCCGGATGCCGGTGGCAGGTATCGCTAAGATTGGCCGGAACACTTCCGGTGTGAAGCTGATGAATGTCAGCCAGGGCGAGGATATCAAAGTCGCGGGACTGGCACGCATCCCTGCAGACTGGATCGAAGACGAAGCGGAGGAAGAAGGAGAGATAGGATCCGAAGCAGAGGAAACGACGGAAGCGTAACGGAAGATATTACCAAAAATTTTCTTTATAAATATCTTTGAATGAGGGCAACTATAAAAAAGTTGCCCTTTTTTGTTACAAGTAGTATGATTATTTTCATTAAAGTTGTAAATATTTTTTGAAAAAGCAAACAAAAGCACCTGCAAATGTTTATTTGTATTTTAAAAATACTACCAAAGAAAATATTTATAAAAACTCAAAAGCAGAAAGTTTTGGTAAAAAAATGGAAAAGAGTTTAAAAGAACAGGCAATCAAATATGCCAACCATTTCGGCTCGCTGCTGGATGTACCATGTGCAGTGGTGGACCTGGCGGAGAAGAATTACATTCCTGCCGGAGAAGGAAAGCCGTTTGATGCCTGCGAAAACTGCCCGCACAAAAACTGTAAAGGGTACGAACAGTTCGCCTACGGGTGCCGGGAAGCCTACCGTTGGGATGGCCTTTATACATTTCACTGTTATCAGGAAATGGTCGTTATCTGTGCATCCATTGCCAGTGAAAAAGGAGATCTGGCAGGCGGACTGGTGATCGGACCGATCATTTTGGATAATAAAGAAGAACTGTTAGCCAGCGCAGATAAAAAGTTTAAAAAAGCGCTGGACGGGGTGTCCGAATATTCCCCGCATCATATCCAGGCAATGGCTGAGATCCTGGCAGGAATTGCCGGAAGCATTTCCGATCTTTCCCATGGCAGGGCAGGCCGCTATTTCTATCGGCAGGAAAGCCTGCTGAACGCGATGTATGTGGAGCGGATGAAAAAGAGCGAGACATCGGATTACTATACATATCCGATCGCGATCGAACGCAAGCTCCGTACCGCTGTCCGCAGCCGCGACAAGGCCGGATCGCAAACCTTACTGAACCAGATCCTGGCTCATATCTATGTTTCCAATAACAACAATATTGAGGCTATCAAACCGAGGATCACGGAGCTGATCGTCGTGATCTCCCGTGCAGCCGTGGATGCCGGCGCGGATATCAACGAGATCTTCCTGATCAATGAGAACTTTACCGCAAACATTGAAGAGTTTACAACACTGGAGGACTTAAGTGCCTGGGTATCCAACATGCTCCAGCGCTTCATCTCTTTCACCTTTGAATTTGATAAAGTCAAACACGCAGATGCCGTTTACAAAGTCATTGAATATATCAAGACCAACTTCCGCCGGCACATGAGCCTGGAAGATATTGCGGCAAGCACGTATTTAAGCAAAACCTATCTGAGTTCCCTGTTTAAAAAAGAAACGGGGTACAGTATTTCCGAATATATCAATATCGTCCGGATCGACCGGAGCAAATCTCTGCTCATGGAAGAGAATATGAGCATTATTGAGATCGCAAACCTGTGCGGGTTTGAAGATCAGAGCTATTTTACAAAAGTATTTAAGCATATCGTCGGCATCACCCCGAAAAAATACAGGGAAAACCGCGGAAAAAATGAAAAGAGGGACATTATACTGCGATGATTAGATTAAGTGAAGGTCCGGTTCTTTATCAGAACGGAACAATCGTGGAAACGGACCAGGGACAAAAAGCAAACCAGCAGAAAACGATCGCTTATCAGATCCTGAAGGCACATAATACGGCGCCGGCCATGGACAAACTGCAGGTGCGGTTCGACAAACTGACATCCCATGATATTACCTATGTGGGAATCATTCAGACCGCACGGGCATCCGGACTGGAACGGTTCCCGATGCCATATGTTCTGACCAACTGTCATAACTCTCTTTGCGCGGTCGGCGGCACGATCAATGAAGATGATCATGTCTTTGGCCTGACTTGTGCACAGAAGTACGGCGGAATTTATGTTCCGCCTCATCAGGCTGTCATCCACCAGTTTGCCAGAGAGATGCTGGCAGAGGCGGGCGGCATGATCTTAGGGAGCGATTCCCATACCCGCTATGGTGCATTAGGCTGTATGGCTGTGGGCGAAGGCGGCCCGGAGCTTGTAAAACAGTTACTGGATAAAACGTATGACATCGATATGCCGGAAGTGATCTGCATCTACCTGACCGGAAAGCCAGAAAAGGGCGTAGGCCCGCAGGATGTGGCACTGGCACTGATCGGTGCAGTCTTTAAAAATGGTTATGTGAAGAACAAAGTCCTGGAGTTTGTAGGACCAGGCGTGCACGCTCTTTCTGCAGATTACCGGATTGGGATCGATGTCATGACGACCGAGACCACCTGTCTTTCCTCCATTTGGGAGACCGATCAGGAGATTGCTGATTTTTATGAGATTCACGGCAGAAAAGAAGCATACCGGGAATTAAAACCGGAAGAAGGTGCGTATTACGATGGTGCAGTGCAGATCGATCTGAGTCAGATCCGTCCGATGATCGCAATGCCGTTCCATCCAAGCAATGTTTATACGATAGAAGAAGTCAATGCAAACCTGGAAGACATCCTGCGCGAAGTGGAAAAAGGTGCAGCCATCAGTCTGGACAATGCAGTGCCGTATTCCCTAACGGATAAGATCCGAAACGGGAAACTGTATGTGGAGCAGGGTGTGATCGCCGGATGTGCTGGCGGCGGGTTTGAAAATATTATGGCAGCAGCCGATATCTTAAACGGAGCCAATATTGGCAATGGAGAATTTACACTCAGCGTTTATCCGGCCAGCATGCCAATCTATATGGAACTGGTTAAAAACGGAACGGCTGCAAAGATCCTGGAGACAGGTGCTGTGCTGAAGACCGCTTTCTGCGGACCATGCTTTGGTGCCGGAGATACACCGGCAAACAATGCGTTCAGCATCCGCCATTCCACAAGAAACTTCCCGAACCGCGAGGGCAGCAAACTGCAGAGCGGACAGATCGCATCGGTAGCATTGATGGATGCCAGATCTATTGCCGCAACGGCTGCAAACAAAGGCTTCCTGACAGCAGCAACGGATTTTGATATTGAATATACCAAGCCAAAATATTTCTTTGACAGCAAGATCTATGAAAACCGTGTCTTTGACAGCAAGGGAATTGCAGATCCGTCGGTTGAGATCAAGCAGGGACCGAACATCAAAGACTGGCCAAAGATGGAAGCACTGGCAGATAACCTGCTGTTAAAACTGGTCAGCGTCATACATGATCCGGTCACAACGACGGATGAGCTTATCCCATCAGGCGAAACATCGTCATACAGATCTAATCCGGAAGGTCTTGCAGAGTTTACGCTCTCCCGGAAAGACCCGGCTTACGTAGGTGAAGCCAAGAAAGTGCGTGCCGCAGAGATGGCGCGTGTGGAAAATGCTAGCGTAGAAGAAGCATTGCCGGAAATTGAAAAAGTGGCAGAAGAGATTAAAAAGCATCTGTCGAATATTTTCGACAGATGCTGTATCGGTAGTACAATCTATGCGGTTAAACCGGGCGATGGCAGCGCAAGAGAACAAGCGGCTTCTTGCCAGAAGGTGTTAGGCGGATGGGCTAATATTGCAAAAGAGTATGCAACAAAGCGTTACCGTTCCAACCTGATCAACTGGGGCATGGTCCCATTCCTCTGGCCGGAAGAAGAGCTGCCTTTTGAGAAAGGCGACTGGATCCTGGTTCCGGATGCAGCAAAGAAGATTGCTGATGGCAAGACCACATTCTGTGCTTATATCATCCGTCCGGGACAGGCAGACTCCTGGAAGGAGATCGAACTGAAAATGGATCCGCTGACGGATGATGAGAAAACGATCGTCTTAAAAGGCTGTCTTATCAATTATTACCGCAGATAGATTTTGAATCAGGTTTATTCCGCGTCAGCAGAAGTGAAAGTCTTAGAAGTCAGAAGCTCATCTCCGGCGGTGTAGTTGACAATGGTTTGGATTCCGTTAATTCCGAGCTCATCCTCGATGGTTTTGCAGATGTTTCCGAAAACAGCCTTTTGTTTATCAAGCTCTGCGTCCAAAGCAGCTTTCATAGCGTCACTCCTAAGTGTATCCGGGTCGGATCCGAGAACAGCCATGTCATAAGTATAGATGAGATCGTTGCCCTTGATTTCGATCGTGAGACCTTCATTTGCTTCCATGTTCCTTTTAATTTCTTCCAGCATGCTGCTGTCTTTGGTAGCCACAGACTCCAAGGTTTTTGTGTTGCCACCTGAAGGTTTCTTGCCGCATGCAGTGAGAGCGAAGCAAAATGCAAAGCAAACAATAAGTATTAAAGCGATATAATTAGTTTTTTTCATTTCTGAACTCCTTTTTTAAATAAAAATAAACTGCTTATTTATTATACTTTTTATTAATTAACAAAACAATATGGGAGAAGAATCCTCTGATGGATGATGAGAAAACGATCGTCTTAAAAGTCTGTCTGATTAATTATTACAGGCGGTGAAAAAACTCATCAAGAAGTTGATTATTGTAATTAAAATATTAGTCAATGATTGAAACGGCAGAATCTTTTGATTCTGCCGTTTTTGTGATAAGTATCCGCTAATGGGAATAATTAACTATTCTCTGCTGCTAACTTAATTAACTCAGGATCTTTCTGTAATCTCTCAGATGCGTCTTCTAATACTCCGCCAAATTTTTTTAACGCCGCCATTACTATTGTTTTATCATCTCGAAGTCTATCGGATGCAAACTCCAGATTTAAGGCATCAACCGATACTGCTTTATAAACAAGATCATAATCATCGCGTAATCGCGAAGAAGCATACTCTAAAACCCCTTCGGAATCTTCTGTATTTATTGCAGCCAACACTACATCTTTGTCATCTTTTAAATTGTTAGATACATATTTTAATGAGGTTGGCATGCTTTGAACGGCCAATAAAGCATATTGTTTT
>JAGCAK010000088.1 GCA_017652745.1 Lachnospiraceae bacterium | reverse complement strand
CTTCCAGCAGCACCTCTCCCATATGGGAGACGTCAAACAGACCGCATCCTGTCCGCACAGCCATATGCTCCCGGATCACGCCGGTTTTATACTGCACTGGCATTTCGAATCCCCCGAACTCGACCATTTTTCCTCCGCATCGCAGATGCGCTTCATAAAGTGGTGTTCTCTTCATTACCATAGCCCTCCTTGCTGATGATTCGACCGGCTCTGTTCCCCATTTTACAAACAAAAAAGGGCCCACAAAGCCGCAATCTTGCGATTGCCTGTGAGCCCTGTCATGGAACCTGAAAGATTCAGCTGTCTTCGGAATCCGAAGAACGGCCTTGCTTCTTCGGTGTGAATTCACTTTCCAGGGTTACGTCCGTGTCCGGTTCTTTTACCTGAGAGTTTTTGCCCCTTCGGTTCCCGCGTGCCATTTGCTTTGCCGCGAATCTCTCCCGGACACATCAACCGTAGCTTTATTGTATCAACAGAGCTATGAAAAGTCAAAGGTTTTGTTCCTACTTTGTTCCTACTTTGTTCCTACTCTGTTACTATTCACGGTCTAAACAGCATGTAGATGCCTAGGATGATCACACACAATGATATCCCATATCAGTATTCGTTATTTTAGATCTGCTATATTCCGAATATTTCATGAACTGAATACGGATTCCCTTCACATAGCCTTCGCAGGGCGTCAATTTCATTGATGTGGTTTCGCCGACACGTTTCCACATATGAAAGTATCATCGCATAGTTTCGGGCTGCAGTTTCTGATTCGAATTGACCAGATACTTTCATTTTTGTTTTTACCTGGCGCAGGCCACGTTCACTCAGATTATTTGTTGTTGGTAAAGAGAAATCTTCAACCCAGGCAAAATAATTCGATTTGAACTTTTCGATCCGATTCAGCAACGATCGTTCAAACGGAGCACCGTACTTTGCCAGACGTTCAGCGTCTGCCTGATACTGCACTTCTCCAACGCATTGGATTTCTCTTAACCTTGCGTAGAAGTGCTGGATGTAATCCTGATCAAATCCATGTTTATTGGCCTGGATAGCATCATTACGGTCTTTGATTGTATTGCCGATGTGCTCGCTGAGGTCTGTAGACCAAGAGTGGCCCGTTTCAGCTGTGTTCTTCTTTCCATCCCTCTGTATATGCTGATTGCACTCAAGATTCTCAAACGAAAACTGCTCATTGTAATTGACCGTATTGTGGTCATGCATAACCTTTGTATCACCCGTCAGCAAGGGAAGAACGTTATCCTCTTTCAGTCCCTTAAGCCCCTTTTCCAGATGGGCGGTATAAAACGCGATATTCTCATCGCCGTAAAACCGAAAACATGCTCGGGCGGTGTTAATGAAAATGACGGTGTCATCCCAGTAGAGAATTGCCAATGTCAGCAGCAGAATCCTCAGATCTGAGTAAAACTGCTTCAGTCCTTTTGCTGCACGAACCTGTAATTTGGCAATATATCCCTCGCAAGGATGCAGTTCATCATTTGTGATTCCACGTATAAACATTGCAGCCTTGTTCATGGATCCATTAACCGTGTTCATGAGTGACAGCGCAAGTGCCTGGACCATTGCCCCATACTGGCATTCTGCATGCAGCCCGGGATCTATTTCGGTGCGGACGAGTTTCCCGCAATCCATGCATTCATATACCCAGTACTCATGCTTCCGCTTTACGACTTTAATAACTACATCGTATTCGTATTTTTTCTCTGATTCGCCAGTGTATCTCAGATTATTTGATCCGCATGTGGGACACACTTCATCCGACTTCATGGGATGGTCTTTTGTTTCGTCAATCTCGCTCTCTTTCGGCGGCTTCAACGTATGCTGCTCATGCCCAACCTGACCGCCCTTTGTTTTTCCACTTCTCCGGCGTCCGTTTGGTATAATTTTATTCTTGTTGCGCGGCGTATCGCTGGTTGGCGTTCCAGTGTTTGTCCCGTCTCTGTCCAACAATGCTTCTGCATGCAAAAGCTTTGATTTCAGTTCTTCGATGATAACGTCCTTTTCATTCAGACGTGTTTCATAGTCCCGTTCAAGAGCTGCTATTTTTTCGTCTGTTTCCACTTGCAGCTTCCAGTATCGTTCTTCCAGCTTCAGAATCTGCTTTTCTTTTTCTTCCAGCTCTTTTTGATATCTATCCCAATCGATATCGCACTGCTCAAACCATATATTCCGAACTCGCTTTCTGATTGTGCGTTCCGCTTCCAGTTCTTTCTTCAGCTGCTTGTTTTCCCGGATATATCCTGCAACCACACGGCGGTGATCATCCTGCAGTTTCTGATATCTTTTTCCGGTCCGAAACTCAGCAAGCTCCTGCCGCATTGCCTTGTTTTCATACTGGAGGGAATCGATCATTGTGTAGATATCCATGGGTAATCCTCGCGTACAGTTCTTTTATCTCTTCTCTTCTTCACTAGTAAATACAAGCATCTTTTCGATGATATCTTTTAACCGCTCAAGGTCACTGTACAGTACTTTGTTCCTATTGCGAAGTTCCCGAATCTCCCGGTCCTTCTCAATGCATTCCTTTTTCTGCTGCTCATAAAGAAGCTGATAATCCGGTCCAACCTTTTTTTCTTTACTCGGTTCTTTCTCTATATTTCCTTTTCGGCCACGCTTCCCAGTTGATGGTATTAATTCTCCCGTATTCGGATCTTCGATCCCAAGATACTTCCGGACTGGCCTGGACTGCTTTGTGACAGGGTCATAATGCGACGTGGATTCATACAGTGTAACGATCCCGGTCTTCTTGTTGGTGTATCTCACAATTGACATCTTGATGGCCTCCTTTTTGTATTGGTACTTTATAATTATATATCATACCAATTAAAATGTCAATACTTGTATTGGTATTATTTTATTAAAATACCAATGCTTGTCGTTAATATTCCCGTAATCTTTCTATTGCTTATATGAAAGAGGCCTCAAGCCTTTATTTCTCTTGGCTTAAGACCTCTCAGTTGTAAATATTTGATTCTTGTTCTGGCTTCTTGTTCAGACCGTGAATGGTAACAAAACAATTTGATGCATTGGTATCGAAATCAGATCTATTCCACCAATCGACTTATGGATTCATCGTTTTTGTGTAATTATTTGTG
>JAGCAK010000087.1 GCA_017652745.1 Lachnospiraceae bacterium | reverse complement strand
TGTGGGTCTACATTTCTTATCTCCGCAAGAAACTGACAGCTTTAAAGGCAAATGTCCAGATCAAAGCATCAAGGAATGCAGGATATTCTCTGGAGGATGCAAATGATTAAGAAACTGAAAAAGAAATTCATCATTCTTTCTACGGTATCCATGCTTGTGCTTATGACAGTTCTCATTCTGGTGATGAACCTGGTCAACTACAGAACGGTTGTAGTAGAAAGCGATAAAGTGCTTAATATGCTGAGAGAGAATTCTGAACGGATGGATGGCGGATTCCCTCCTGATGGCCCAAGAACAGACTTGGAAGAAAAAGACTGGGAAGAGAGAGACCGGGACGACGACATGAGAGGACAGGGAGGAATGTTTGTCTTATCCCCTGAAGCACAGTATGAAGCACGTTTTTTTGAGGCAGATATTTCTGCTGACGGACAAGTCGTGCGTCTGGATACATCACGGATCATAGCGGTAGACAGCGACGAAGCAGACGAATACATCCAAAAAGCGATCGGCACCAGCAAAGAAAAAGGATTCATCGGAGATTTTCGGTTTATAAAAATAGATAGTGAAGATAATGGCGGAATGAAGATCATCTTCCTGGACTGCGGACGAAGACTGGCAGCATTTCACAGATTCATGCTGGTCAGCATTCTGATCGGTGTTGCCGGATGTGTTATCGTCTTCCTGGTTTTCTTATTTGCAGCAGGGTGCATCATCCGACCGATCGCAGAAAGTTATGAGAAACAGAAACGTTTTATTACCGATGCAGGACACGAGATCAAGACACCATTGACGATCATTGCTGCGAATGTGGATCTATTAAAAGAAGATATCGGTGAAAATGAAAGCATCGATGACATTGCAGACCAGACCGAGCGGCTGTCGGAACTGACTAAAGATCTGGTATTCCTTTCTAAGATGGAAGAGCCTGACAGACAGCTGGTGAAAGTAGATTTTCCTGTTTCAGATCTGGTTTCGGAAACGGCATCTTCCTTTGCTGCAGTAGCACAGGCACAGAAAAAAGAATATCAGATCAGCGTGCAGCCTTCTCTTACCATGAATGGTGCACCGGAAGAGATAAGAAGACTTGCTTCCATATTGATAGAAAATGCGATGAAGTATTCTCCGGAAGGTGGAAATGTGAAAGTGAATCTGGAGATGCAAAAGAGAAACATCGTGCTCTCGGTCTTTAATACGACATTAGAGCCAATGGCACAGCAGGATCTTTCTCGATTGTTTGAACGGTTTTACCGGACAGATACATCCAGGAACTCAGAAACTGGAGGACACGGGATCGGACTTTCCATTGCGAAAGCGATCACAGAAAACCACGGAGGGAAAATTACAGCATCCACTTCTGGCGGATCGGACTTCTGTATAACAGCCGTTCTTCCGCAATAAAATATAGTTTTTATCCGGCAGGGAAACCTGCCGGTATTTTTTTTAATCTTTTTTATTTTTTAAGGTTCGTTTAAGAAAAGTCCGTTATACTCCTGACAAGATCAAAACAAAAAGGAGCGAAAATGATCGCTCAAAAAAACGATAGAAAAGGAGACATAAACATGAAGAAGAAAGGATTACCAATCGCAGCAGCTGTTCTACTTACATTATCATTAGCGGCCTGCGGTGCAGCAAATACAAATAATAATTCGGATACGCAGGTGGAAACAGTTGAAGCAGTTGTAACATCTTCCAGCGAGTATTCAGAATCCAGAACAACTGCCAATGTGACCTCTGGCGGAGCAATCGATGCGACGGACTTATTTACAGAACGTGATATGGTGCAGAATGCAGACCTCAGCGGAGCAACACAGATTACGGTTGAAGATAATAAAGACATTACGATCACAGAAGCGGGTGTATATGTGATCTCCGGTTCTTCGGCAGAGACAACCATTATTGTGGAGGCTGACGATGAAGCAAAAGTTCAGCTTGTCTTAGATGGTGTAACAATCACCAACACCGACTTTCCGTGCATTTATGTTAAGAACGCAGACAAAGTATTTGTAACAACAGCAGAAGGATCCACAAACAGTCTGTCAGTGACCGGTACATTTACAACGGACGGAACCACCAACACAGACGCAGTCATTTTCTCAAAAGATGATCTGGTACTGAACGGCTTAGGAACACTCAAGGTTGCCTCCAGCGACAACGGTATTTCCTGCAAGGACGACTTAAAAGTGACCGGAGGAACGATCCAGATCGAATGTGTAGATGCGGCATTAGAGGCAAACGATTCCATTGCAGTTGCAGACGGAGTGATCAGCATTGATTCAGATGGTGACGGCCTGCACGCAGAAAACGATGACGATGATTCAGTCGGATATATTTACATCTGCGGAGGAAAGATCACGATCAATGCAGGAGACGATGGCGTTCATGCCACAACGATCTGCCAGATCGATGACGGAGAGCTGACAATTAATGCAGCAGAAGCTCTTGAGGGCACATGGGTTCAGATCAATGGCGGCAGCATTGATTTAACTGCAACAGATGATGGTATTAACGCTAGTCATAAGTCAGCTGCCTACACGGTCTGCTTAGAAATCAATGGAGGAGAAGTCTCTGTTGATATGGGACAGGGAGATACAGATGCGCTTGATTCAAACGGTAATCTCTATATTAACGGAGGAACACTTACAATCAATGCTCAGTCAGCATTCGATTACGATGGTATCGGGGAGTATAACGGCGGAACCATTTATGTAAACGGCAGCCAGATTGACTCTCTCTCCAATCAGATGATGGGCGGCCCGATGGGATTTGGCCAGGAAGGTAATGGCGGCCCAATGGGTGGTGGCCCAATGGGTGGCGGCCCGGGGAGACCATAAATAACGGAGGTTGATAAAGATGAAAACTAGTTGTGTAGAAAACCCGATCACTGTTATGAAGCGTCGTGAGATGAAATATCTCCTGACCGCAGAACAGACGGCATATATCAGAAAACGTCTGGAAGGCCATATGAAGGTGGATGAATTTGGCAAAACTTCGATTCAGTCATTATATTATGACACCCCAGATTACCGGTTGATCCGGTACAGCCAGGAACAGCCGGCCTTCAAAGAAAAAATCAGACTTCGTTCTTACGGGCTGGCAACAGAGAGTTCCCCGGTCTTCCTGGAATTGAAACGTAAGGCAAATCACGTTGTTTATAAAAGACGTATCCAGGGAACGATCGGTGCAGCAGAACAGTTCTTTGAAGGCAAAGAAAACGCCTTTCCGGAAGGACAGATCAGCAAAGAGATAGCAGTTTTCCGGGATTATTATCAGGAACTGCAGCCGGCCTGCCTGATCATTTACGACAGAGTCGCATACTATGAGCCGGGCGGAAATCTGCGGCTGACCATTGACGAGAATCCGCGCTATCGTATGCACGATCTGGATCTGACATCGTCATTATGTGGAGAACTGCTCCTTCCAAGAGGATGGACCATTCTGGAAATAAAAATACAAGATGCAATGCCGATCTGGCTGGCGGACATTCTGGACAAAGGAAAAATATACAAGACCAGTTTTTCAAAATACGGCGAGGCATATAAGAGAGAAATCACAAAGTTCTATCAGATCAAGGAGGCATTAAAATGTTCAGTTCAATATATTCAGCAACAATAACACCTGTTCAGTTCTTCATCATGGCAGGGGCAGCTATCATAACAGGATTAATCTATGCATGGCTGATGAGTTTTCGTATTAAGTCCACCAAACGGTTTTTTGTAGTAGTGGCAGTGCTTCCGTTTATCGTTGGAGCAGTTATCACTTTCGTAAACGGCAGTATCGGAGCCGGTGTTGCAGTAGGCGGAGCGTTTGGCCTGATCCGTTTCAGGAGCGCACCGGGAAGCGCCGATGAGATTGCAGCGATCCTGTTTTCCATGGGATCCGGCATCGCTTTTGGAATGGGCTATGTAGGATATGGTGTGATCATTCTTCTGGGACTTGCACTTCTGTATTTACTTGTTGCATCCCTTGGCATCTTTGAACATCGAACGTTGGCAGCAGACCAAATGCTTCGGATCACCATTCCGGAATCGCTGGAGTATAACGGAACATTTGACGAGATCTTCGGACGTTATCTTCGTAAGGCAGAGGCAGTTGGTGTTAAGACCACAGGTATGGGATCCATGTTCCGGTTAACTTATAAAATCCAGATGAAAGATCAGCAGGAAGAGAAGGCATTTATTGACGAACTCCGTACAAAGAACGGAAACCTGGAAATTGCAATCCTTCCATTCTCGGAGGGAGACAAGCAGCTTTGATCTGATGACGATGACATATAAAGAAAATTAGAAGAAGGTAAAAAGAAACGGCCCGGTTTTTTAAAAGAAAACCGGGCCGGATTGTTAATTTAGTTTATACAACTCAAGTTGCAGACAGGAACAGGTCAGTGATACAATTACCACATTAAAAAAGGGGAATCTAAAAAATGGAAATACTTGATTTATATACAGCAGACCGGGAAAAAACTGGAAAGACAATGGTGCGTGGGGAAGAAACGCCTGCGGGCTGCTACAGACTGGTTGTCCATGTCTGCATCTTTAATGACAAAGGGCAGCTGCTGATCCAGCAGCGTCAGCCGTTTAAAGAAGGCTGGCCGAACAAATGGGATATCAGCGTGGGAGGAAGCGCAATTGCTGGCGACACCAGCCGAATGGCAGCAGAACGCGAGACCCGCGAAGAACTGGGTCTGGAACTTGACCTGTCAAATGTGCGTCCGATCATTACCGTACATTGGGAAAACGGATTTGATGACTATTACGTTTTAACACAAAACGTAGATCTGGATTCTCTGCAGCTCCAGCCGGAGGAAGTGCAGGCTGTCCGTTGGGCAGATATGGAAGAAATCATGAAACTGATCGATGACGATGATTTTGTTCCATATGAAAAAAGCCTGATCGGATTATTGTTTCACTTCCGGGTGCACAGAAGCTCCCATACGATCAACGAGACAATCAAAAGATAAGCGAAATATCAACTGTTTTACGCAGGCATGTATGTCGGTATGGTGCTGACGGCTTCAAAGCCGAGCGGAGCATATACGTAATCGCGCCCCATGTCGGAAGCCTGGAGGGAAACGGAAGAAATGCCGCGCTCCTTCAGATCCTGCAGCATACGAACGATGATTGCGGTCGCCTGTCCTTTTTCCCGGTAAGGAGGCAGCGTGGTTATTTCGTGAATGCCGGAAATTTCCGGATGCAGAAGAAGCATTCCGGTAGAAGCAATCTTCCCAGCATCCATGTATCCGTAGGTCAGGATCTTATCACTTTTGTTTAAGGCGATAAACGGTTCATCTTCCCGCGGCTTTGAAAAACCTTCTGCAACAGTGATGCTCCATTCGACCATTTGCTCATCTGTCATATAGGCAATATTCTCATCCTTCTCTTCTGGGAAACCGGCTGCCAGATCAAAGATCATTCCTGTCTGACTGATAAAAGGCGCGAAGCCGTTTTGTTCTAACAGATCAGCGATGTTTTCTGGTGCCATCTCTTTGGTAAAACTAATTCTGCCAGGCAGGCCTTTGGAAATATTCTCATGTATTTCTTTCAGAATTGGATCGAGTTCATTTTCATCTGCGTCTAAAATAAAATTACGAGAATACAAAGAGCCTGGAGATGCGTAGGTGATATAACGGCCTTCGTGGTCGATGATCTCTCCTCCCTGCGTTTCACAGATTTCCCGGAACATATCCATTAAACTTAACAATGGAATTTGAATAATATTATCAATCATTATTTCTCCCTTTCATGAATTCAGGTACTCGTTATATTTTGCATTTGCGGCCTGGCTTTCTTTTTTCTTTTTCCACTCTTCGATCTCAGTACAAATTGCCAGCATTTCATCCACGACCATCTCCGCCTTTTTTGGCTTTACATTCTGCAAATAGGAGATCATTCTGCGCATCGCTTTCGGACTCCCAAGATTTTTGGCAGCCGCATCGCCAAGTTCTTTTGGGAATCCTAGTTTCTGTATTTCTTCTACGAGCTGATCTCTCGCTTGCTGCCATTCTGTCGGATTCATTTTCATACTTTATCTTATCATGTTTGCTGTTTTTATTGTATAATAACAAAAAACGAGGGGGGTGTTTTATTCTATGAAGATTCTGGAACTGATGCCTATGCTTCAGATGCACGGGCGGACGATTTACGACGATAAAAAAGAGGCACTGTTCTGTAACTGGACCTGCTCCGGATTTACGGTTGGTGTTGATGGTACTTATCTGAAAGTCAAAGTGGCAGCAATGTATGATCTGATGCCGGAAATCCCGAACTTTCCTCCATCGCCTCCGGACTGGCCATGCATCGGAGCCGTTGTGGATGACGAACTGGTCAATCGTACGGAATGCCGCAATGAGGAGGCGGAATGGGTCACCATCTGGAGCGGAGAACAGAAGAAACAGGAAATTCGTTTCATAAAGATCTCTGAAAACTCAAAAGGAAAACTGGGCGTCCTGGAAGTGGAAACGGACGGAACGTTTTTCAAACCAGAAGAGAAACAACTGAAAAAGATCGAAATCATCGGGGATTCTATTTCCAGCGGTTTCGGCAATGAGGCTCCGGACAACTCCATGATCTTCAAGACAATGGAAGAAAACGGATGGACGTCTTACGGCGCATTAGCCGCACGGGAACTGGGGTATGAATTCAGTATTATTTCTGAATCCGGCATTTGTGCAGTCCGCCCGAAATACCCAATGTTTGACCAGCACTCAATGGAAGAAGTGTACCCTTACACCGACGAACTGTATGATACCCGCCGTGAAACGGAACCGACACCGTGGGATTTCAAAGCGAATCCGCAGGATATCGTTGTGATCAATCTGGGAACCAATGACAGTAATGCAGTCCGGTTTTATACAGACTTTGATACGATCGAGGAAAACGAAGAATGGTTCCATGAAGGATACAAACGGTTCGTGAAAATGGTACGTGAACTGAATGGGCCGGATACGTGGATCCTCTGCGGTCTTGGCTCCATGGACTATTATCTCTACTACCATATTAAAGAAGCGGTGGATGAACTCCGCGCGGAGACCGGAGATGAAAGGATCCGTGCTTTCGAATTTGTTCCGATCAATATCATGTTTGAAGGACATGGCGGGGGTGGACATCCTTCCCAGAAAACGCATACGCGTATGGGTAAAGAGTTGGTCAAATACATTCAGAAATTTATAGGATAAAAATGAACTGCGATACCTGCCTATTTTACGAATATGACGAGGAATATGACGACTATTACTGCAGCATCGACATGGACGAGGATGACTACGCCCGGATGATGCAGCATCAGGAGTGTCCGTTCTGGCGGGATGGAGATGAGTATAAAACTGTAAGAAAACAGATGTAACAAATCGACAGGAGGAAACAATTATGAAGATCCGTCATGTAACTATTCAAACGGCATCGTTTGAAAAAGAAATTCAGTTTTATGAGAAATATGCGGGACTGAAGATACAACGTGATATGAGGCCGATGGGAAGGAATATGGTATTCTTATCGGACGCAGAAGGGGATACAGAAATCGAGATCATCGAAAACCCGGATGCGGTGAATTCCGGAAATGAGAATCTTTCTATCGGATTCCAAACGGATGACCCAGATGCAATCTGTCAGGTATTGACAGAGGATGGGTTTTCGCCATCTCCATTTGTTTCACCAGCACCAACGGTACGCTTTTTCTTCGTCACAGATCCTGCAGGGGTAAAGGTACAATTTATTTCATAAATCCATCATAGACATTATTTACAAAGGGGGAAACAACATGTTGGAACAGAACAAGAAGATTCAGGAACTGATGGAAAAAGTAGTCGGGTTGCGCTATCCGGCTGTTGCAATCAAAATGATACGGGAGGATTCAGAAATCCCAGCAGACGCCGTGCGCCCGCTCAAAGATATGGGGTACCACATTGCGCTTTGTCAGGCATTTGCATTTGCACGCCGGCAGAGGAAAGTCATCTACATGGAACTGGAAGATCATTGGTGCTGGAACCCGATCATTACTTATGGAATGATCGATAATGAGACAGCCAAAAAAGGTTTCCGCGCGATGCATAAGATCATGGGGACAAGTATGGAATC
>JAGCAK010000086.1 GCA_017652745.1 Lachnospiraceae bacterium | reverse complement strand
CGCCGATGAAATCCTCCGCGTGCTTTGCGGTGATATCCAGCGCGATCTTTGCCAGATAAAGATTGGTGCCAATACCGCAGGTGGCCGTCAGCCCCAGTGTATCTTTGATGTCTTTTAAGATGGAAACGGCCAGTTCACGCACTGTTTTTTTATAAAGAGATAAATAGTGCGTCACATCCATGAAGGCCTCATCCACAGAATAAACGTGGATGTCCTCCGGCGCGAAGTATTTTAGATAGATGGCATAGACACGTGCGCTGTAGTGGATATACAGCCGCATGCGCGGCGGTGCCATGATATATTGGATGTCTTTTGGGATCTGAAAGACACGGCAGCGGTTCGGCACGCCAAGTGCTTTGATGGCCGGCGATGCTGCCAGGCAGATGGTCTTTTCGGTACGGGTTGGATCGGCAACGATGAGGTTGACTTTAAAAGGGTCAAGCCCCCTCTCTACGCATTCGACAGACGCATAAAACGATTTGAGATCGATGCAGATATATTGATTTTGAGTCTGTCCATCCTCTGCCATTTTTGCCCTCTTCCCCATTGTTTATGATGCATTTCAGGCGCTGCGATGTTGAATCGCCCGCCTGAAATACGAACATATGTTTGCTTTATCATAGCATGGATGTCTGCTGATTGCAAGTAGGATTACAGAGTTGCAAAGATTACTCTGCCCTTCGTGCGGAACCATTTATGGATCAGTACTGTAAAGACCGCCATCAGAACCGTGCAGATCAAAAGATAGATCTCTGCACTGAAAATCCGTCCAAGAAGGAAATACAATGCGGCAAAGATTGCGGCAAGGATCATTCCTCCAAACATACTGATAACAACGTTGATGCTCTGCTTGATCGGCTGTGCTTCGTTGGTCCACTCCAGCATCGGCCGCTTCAGATCCAGTGCCAGCATCGCGCTGCCGCTGAAAATGACAAAAACTGCTGCACAAAGGATGAGCGCGATATAGGTGAGGACATTCCCTTTCAGAGTGATTCCCACCACGATCGCGCAGATCACGGCTGGGATACCAGTGACGGAAACGTGAACAAACAGTTTTGCTTTCAAGACATCATACGGATCGACCGGCAGGGTCTGCAGGACCCAGATTCCTTTTCCTTCGACAGAGATAGCCGGTGCCGCAATATCACAGAAGGATGCCAGCATACAGATTGCGAAAGCTCCTGCTACCGGAAGGATCCGGAAAAGCATCGGATTTGTCGACTGAAGCGAGGCGGCAATCATACGGACATCTCCCATTTTAACCAAAAGGAAGACTGCTCCTGCCAAAAGGAAAAGAACGCCTAAGCCACAGTTGACCATATATGTCGGGCTTCCGGTAAAATGCTTAAATTCTTTACGGCGCAATGCGGATTTCGTATTGCCTGTCCGGATCTGGCTGTCACTGAATGCTTTGCTGACAGACTCATTTTTCGTAGCAACGATCTTGAGGAAACTCTTGCTCATAAGGAAACAAGTCAGAACAAACAGGACGGCTGTGATGGCAGTAAATACCAGAAAGCCAACCACATCGCCACTCATTCCCAGACCAAGAGCATAAATCGGATATCCCCAGCCTTTTATCGCATCACCGATTGCTGCAGCATGTTCCATAAGCGACCGAATAATGGCGGAGGCTGCAAAGCGCAGATACATAATGGCTGCAATAAACAGCACTGAAATGATCACGGTCAGGATCTTCTGGTTTTTCAATTTTGATGCGATCAGAGCGATCACCCATCCGAAAAGGCAGGAGAAGACCATGATCAGAAAGCCCAAAATAAACAGCCCGAGAATGCTGAAAATAACAGCAAGTACCGACGGATGTCCGACGATAAAATAAAAAATGATTGTCGGGATCATGACCATCGATTCATAGATCAGCCCCATTACATAGACGCTGACCATCCGCGCGGTCAGGATCTTGATCGGCGGGATCGGCATGGCCAGAAGGAATTCGTTGTCTGTTGCTTTAAACAGCATCGTATAGGTGCTGAGCACTCCGCCGACCAGTCCGACCAGAAAAGCAATAACGGTCATGATCAAAAAGTAGATCCAGTCCAGACCAATTCCCAAAACTCCGCTTCCAACTCCTGCCGCGATCGCAAAGAACGAACCCAGCATTATAAGATAAAGAAAAGCAAAAAGAACGATATACCCTGTGCCGCGTTTTTGAGAGGTATTTGCATTCTTCCTCTTCCGGCCGCCCAGATAGACATTCTTAAGCTCCATCTTCTGTTTCCATAAAAGTGCTTTAAACATATGTCAATTTTCCTTTTTATTTTTGTGTGTGATTATTTGAAGTTCGGGATCTCGATGTTCACGGCGTCATTTCCACCTAACATCGCTGCGCCATTTTGAAGCTCCAGGAATACTTCCTCAAGGGATTCATCGCCCTTGACTTCATCCATCGTTCCGGAGCGGATCAGCTTACCGGCTTTAATGATGGCCACTTTATCACACAGTTTTTCTGCGACATCCAGAACATGCGTGGAGAAAAAGATCGCGCCGCCGTTATTGCAGATCTCGCGCATCGTCTGCTTCAGGAGGAACGATGCTGTCGGATCCAGACCGACGAACGGCTCATCCATCAGGATCAACTTTGGATCATGTACCAGCGCTCCCATGACTGCAAGCTTCTGCTTCATACCATGGGAATAAGCGTTGACCGGCTGCGCCAGTTTTTCTGTTAATTCGAACATATCTCCGTATTTTTTGATCCGCGCTTCACGGTCTTGCTGCGAGACGCCAAAGATGTCCGCGATAAAATTCAGATACTGGACCGCTGTCATATAATCGTACAGATCCGGATTGTCCGGAATGTAAGCCATGATCCTTTTGGCTGCCAGCGGATCTTTCTGGATATCAGATCCGTTAACGGAAATGCTTCCATTGTCAAAATTCAGGATGCCGGCCACACACTTGAGTGTCGTCGTTTTGCCTGCGCCGTTATGCCCGATAAAACCGTAGATCTCGCCAGGCTGAATATGGATCGAGAGATCATTGACTGCCGCATAGTTTCCATACATTTTTGTTAAATGCTCAATTCTTAACATAATTGTCTCCTGTTACTGTTTATTTTTAACTGTCGTTTCGAACAGCTTTCTTTCCTGTTTCTGTGGATGCGGTGCTATTCTTAATGGTCTGTTCCTCCGCTTCCGTTTTCCGGGAACGCTACTTTGAAGATATCTTTAAACGCCCCTTTCGGAGGGATGGCCAAACCCTGGTTTTTATCCCCCAGAATCAAAAGTGTATCCCCTGGTTTTATCTCAAACAGATCCCGCGCCTGCTTTGGGATCACGATCTGCCCTTTTTCTCCAACCGTCGCGGTCCACGCATAGTATCCGTCCGGTCTTTCCATATCTTCCGCTCCTTTCTT
>JAGCAK010000085.1 GCA_017652745.1 Lachnospiraceae bacterium | reverse complement strand
GGAACGACTGTCGTGGTTGTTACCCATAACCACGAGATCGTGCGGCAAATGAATAAACGAATGATCAACTTGAAAAACGGCATTGTCGTCAATGATATCAGAGAAGGAGGACTGGCGAGTGAAAGGTAATTCATTCTTCTATTGTCTGGGTCAGGGCTTTGTCGGTATCAAGAGAAATAAGATCTTTTTCCTGGCATCTGTGGCCACGATAGCAGCCTGTGTTTTTATGGTCGGCCTGCTGATGGCCGTGATCCTGAATGTGAACTATGTTATTAAGGAAGCACAGGATTCGGTCTGCATCACGGTCTTCTTTGAACCGGAGACATCGGAAGCAGATATAGAGGATCTTGGAAAGAGGATCAATGACTGGGAAGAAGTATCCCATGTGGAATACACTTCCCCGGAAGAAGCCTGGGAGAAATTCAAACAGGAATACTTTAAAAATGAACCGGAGCTTGCTGATGGATTTGCTAATGATAATCCGCTGGCGACATCCGCTTCTTATACCGTTTATCTGAATGATATTACTTATCAACAGAAAGTGGCGGAGCGGCTGGAAGCAATGACTGGGATCCGGCAAGTCAATAAATCAGAGGTTACGGCAAGTGCTTTATCAGATTTTGGCAAGATTGCCGGCATTGCATCTCTTGCAATTATTATTGTACTGCTTGCAGTCTCTATCTTCCTGATCAGTAATACGATCACCACTGGTATTACCGTTCGGGCAGAAGAAATACGGGTAATGAAGTATGTAGGTGCGACAGACTTTTTTGTCAAATCACCGTTTGTGTTTGAAGATATCATCATTGGTCTGATCGGCGCGATCCTCCCATTGATAGTACTGTTCTTTGTTTACAGGTCTGCGATCAATTATGTGGTAGAACAGCTTCACACATTTTCAAGCGCGTTCACCCTGCTGCCAATGAAAGAAGTCTTTTACCTGCTGGTCCCAGTGGCACTTATCCTGGGAGCCGGCATCGGTTTTATAGGCAGTATGATCGCAACGAATAAATACATCAAAGTCTGAGAGGAAGCAGCGTCTTTTGACGCAAAAAGAGATGGACGATTTTAACAGACAGTTTAGTGAACAGCAGTCATTTGACATGCACGAAATATCTCCGAACAAACCGCAGAAAACAAAGTCCCGGTTTGGGATAGGATTTATGGTTGGTATTGCAGTAGGCATTGCCATAGCCATGGCGGGACTTGTGGTCTATGGTCTCATCACTTATAAGAGAGTGATGGAGATCACATCCGGACAAACGGCATATTCGTATGATTCTTATGAGGATAAGGTCAATTCCATCCTGCAGTACCTGGGCGCCTACTATGACGGTGAGATTGATGAACAGGCTGTTGAGGACAGCATAGCTTCAGGTGTTTTAAATGGTATTGGCGACCGCTATGCAAAATATTACAGCAAGGAAGAATTTCAGCGGATGATGGAAGATTCCAACGGTGAGTACAGCGGAGTCGGAATCAGTGTCATATTGGATGAGGACGGAAAGATCGTTGTTTACAAAGTTTTTCCGGGAACACCAGCAGAACAAGCAGGCGTCCACGCGATGGACATCATCGTAGAAGCAAATGGTGTCAGGGATTTTGCAGATCTGGATGCATTGGTAGCCATCGTTCGTGGAGAAGAGGGGACTACAGTTGATATTACCTTTGCCCGCGGAGACGAAGAGTATAAGGCTACTCTTGAGCGAAAGACGATCATCACCCCTTCTGTAGAAGTCAGTATGCTGGATAACAACATTGGCTATCTTTCTATATCTAGTTTTGATAAAGCGACAGTCAGTCAGTTTAACGATGCGTTAAAGGCATTAGAAGACCAAGGCATGGAAGCACTGATCATCGATGTCCGTGATAATCCGGGAGGCGATTATGACGCCGTCGTAGCAATGGCCGACCGGGTCCTTCCGGCCGGAACCATCATTACGACCCGGAATAAAGAAGGCATTGTAAAGGAAGAAACATCGGATGAAGAGCATCAGGTGACAGTCCCAATGGCAGTTTTGATCAATGCCAATACAGCATCTGCTTCGGAGTTATTCTCAGGGGCGATCCAGGATTATCACCTGGGTTATATTGTCGGAGAAACCAGTTATGGCAAAGGTGTGGTTCAGAGCATCTTTCGACTGAATGATGGATCCGGCATGAAATTTACAACAGAGACATATTATACGCCATCCGGCCGTTGCGTAGACGGTGAAGGTGTGATCCCGGATTACCCTGTGGAAATCCCGCCTGAAGCATATGAGGATGGTGTCATAACAGATGAAGAAGATCTACAGCTTCAGAAAGCAATCGAGTTATTGAGCGGAACGCAGGAATAATAAGAGGAGCATTTTATGAAGAAATGGAAAAACGCAGCGAAAATCGGAATCGTGATAGCCATTCTGGCTGTCCTGCTTTGCGGAAGTGTTTATGCGGATGATATCTATGATGCAAAACAACGGCAGCAGGAATTGGAACAGGAACTGGCGGACAGTCAGTCAAAACTGGATGAACTCCGTGC
Source organism: Lachnospiraceae bacterium (assembly GCA_017652745.1). GTDB lineage: Bacteria > Bacillota > Clostridia > Lachnospirales > Lachnospiraceae > RGIG5612. The sequence goes on along the minus strand of JAGCAK010000085.1, from coordinate 35,243 downwards.
TCTCGTAGCAAATGCACAGCAGGAAGTGGCGCAGATCGACGGGCAGATTGCAGAAGTAGAGCAGGTCATTACCGATTATCAGAATCAGTCTGATCAAAAGCAGGTTGAGATTGAGGAGCTGCAAAAGCAGATCGAGCAGAAACAGCAGGAGATCGATGCAGAATACGATGCGATGAGCAAACGTATCAAGTTCATGTATGAAAATATGTCGAACTCCTATGTGGAAGTCTTCTTTACTTCCGAGTCTTTTGCCGATGCACTGAATAAGATTCAGTATCAACTTGATCTCACCAATTATGACCGGCAGCAGATGGAAAAGATCAAAGAGATGCAGGCCGAGATCATGAAGAAGAAAGAGCAGGTGCAGGCTGAAAAAGATGCAATTGAAGAATTAAAGCAAGCCCAGGTTGGCCAGAAAGCTGTCTTGGATGAGATGCTTGCAGTCAAAGCCGAGGCATTGAGCGAAGCGCAGAATGCCGAGGCGATTCAGGCAGAACAGAACGCTTATATTGCCAGCCTCGTTGCAGAACAGCAGGCGGTCGTTGATCAATTAGTCAGGGAATATGAAGAACGGCGTCGTCAGGAATTACAGGATCAGGGCATTGATGCCGGCGGCTATGTGCCGACAGCAGGGTCTTTCCTGTGGCCGCTTCCACAGCCTTATGACAGCCGTTGGATCTCATCCTGGTTTGGATGGAGGGCAGATCCATTTGGCGGTGGTTATTCTTCTTATCACAGCGGTATTGATGTCGGCGCTCCTTTAAATACACCAATCTTTGCCGTAATGGATGGGCAGGTTGTCTTGTCGGCAGACGGCTGGAACGGCGGCTGCGGCAACTACACGGTTATTTACCATGGCGGTGGTCTGTATACCGAATATATGCATCAGAACATCCGCGCCGTGTCTGTTGGCCAGTATGTTGTGCAGGGAGAAGTGATCGGTTACGTTGGAACGACAGGTTCCTCCACCGGATACCATCTGCATCTGGGAGTAGTCATTTCTGATCATGGATTTGACTATACACAGCGTGTTGATCCAGGTCCGTATCTGGGATTGTACTAAAGCATATTTGACTGTAAACTTAAAACACCACCTTTCCTATTGGGATCGGTGGTGTTTTTTAATTCAGTAAAACAGTATTTATGACAGGATCACGCCTGCATCGGAGTTGTACTGCAGGTTTTTCTCCTGCCCATCCAGTTGATAGGTGATCGTGATCATATTCTTTTGTCTTTCGATATTTGTGATCTTTGCATCCGATAACTTCTGCGCTTCCTGGAGGATGGCTTTCTTTTCATCATCATAATCTGCCACGTTATCACTGGTCATATAGACGCTGGCGCATAAGTGATTCAGCATACAGAGCGCCTTTCGCTGTTCTTTGGACATTTTGATATCGTTGTCACGCAGCAGGAAGACGTCCGGGTCACAACGGAAAACACTGCCGTCCATCGGGCCGCGGTAGATGGTATTCAACAGAGTGATCTTGGTAGAGATACGCTCGCGATGCAGAAGGCGCATATAGAAAACGTCATCAAAACGCAGAGAAACATCCGGACCGATCCGGCAGTAGTCTACCAGATTGAACGCAGAAGAAAGAGGAACACCGCAGCCGAGGATCAGTTTGTCGCCCAGTATTTCGCGCAGTCCTTTCATAGATCTGCGCATGATCTCTGCACGGGTCATGTTACTCTCATCATGGATCAGAGCTGCCGCATAAAGGAAGTCCAGTTTGAAGAAATCAAAGCCCATATCTACGTAATAAAGCAGACATTGTCTGATGTAGTCCTGAACTTCCGGAAGACGGACATCTAATACCACGTCGCCGCTCCAGTTGCATCCCGCAAAGACAGGCTGGCCATTTTCTTTGTAGAGCCATTCCGGATGCTTCTGATAGACTTCACTTTTTAACTCACAGACAAACGGCGCCAGCCAGATACCAGCTTTGAGCCCTTTCTTATGGATCTTATCTACAATAGCGTTCAGCCCATCAGGAAACTTTTGAGGATCTACATTCATCCAGTCACCGACATACGTTTCATATCCGTCATCGATCTGGAACAGATCAAAGTGTTCGCTGTCGATCCCTTCCAGGGCTGTTAAGATCTTAGACTCATCGATCTTCTGATAATGCAGATACCAGGAAGTGTAGCCGCGGATAGGCGGTGCAGAGCAGGTGCCGTAGTGTGCAAAGTAACGCTTCAGGACTTCACCGACGCTGCCTTTATAAATGACAAAATCATACAGGCAGAACTCATCGTCCACCTGTTTGAATTCGCAGTCACTACGAATGGAGAGGATGTCCTCTTCTTTTTTATAGTGGATGATCAGAAAGGCGTTCTCCTCGTTCAGAGAACCGATCAGATCTGCCTCTCCATTTTTATTTTTCCGGTAAGCATAAGTGAAACTGTGGAAGTTATCCTTCTGGTAATCCATGAACCAGGCATCCCCGTAGGCTTCCAGATGGAAGAAATTACGGATCAGGCGAGGTGCCTTTTTGATGTTTCGCAAATACTCATTCAGTCCATATTCCCGGCTGTCTGTCCAGGACTGATATCCGTTGATAAAGAGTTCATCATTGGACGCATAAGTATAAGGAACCTCAAAGGAAGAAGTGACAAGCGTCAGCGGATGTTTCACTTTCAGACGGATCGTGATCCTTTCTTCTGTTTGATCCACGAGAAGGGTATAGTCATCAGTGTTAGTCCCAACGCCACGTTTTTCCACACCGTTAACGCGGTAGCGGATATTGATCGTTTCTTTGTTCAGATTCATTGCAAGCCTCTTTTAGTCGTCTTCCCGGATTGTTACAGTAAATTCTATGGAAGCTTCCATGCCGCTTTCCGTATAGATTATGATGCGGCCATCGCCGTCCCATCCGGTCGTCCGGACATAGGTGCCGCACATACCGCCTTCTGCGGTGGCGACCATCGGACCGACTACATCCACAACACCTTCTGCCGCAAACGCTACAGGCATTTGCGCATAGGAAGCAAGATTGCCGTTTTCATCAACCAGACGGATGCGGATCAGCGCCATATCATAGCAGGAACCCTCCACCAGATCTGTCTTGGAAGCAGTTGCCTCAATGTGTAAATGATTACCCGGTGTGCAGGTGATGCTCTTGACGACATCGCCGTCTTTCACAGCATCGATCCGCCACTTCGTGGCGATATTGCCCCAGTTGCCGATGTATTTTGCATACAGGGCAGTCGCATCATCCATGGACAGCTTATATTTCAGAGAACAATAGCCGAGGCGGAGTTTTTCTTTCAATGGAAGTTTGGAAAGGCCGTGCTTTTCCACATCCAGCAGGCAGCGGCGAACCAGAGCCGCCTTGGCAGGTTCAAATCCTTCATTCTTTTCCAGCAGTTCGCCGATCGTATCATTGATCTCGATCGGTCCATGCGGGAGGGAATCCCATCCCCGAGGCCGGAAAGAATTGACATACTCGTTATTTTTGTAAAGCTTGATCTCATCCGCATTGGTAAAGGCGTAAACGGTGCCTTTCTGACCAGCAGGATAATCTCCGATATCAAAAGAGGATCCCACTTCCAAAACCGGTGTGCCTTCGCCCTGGCTTTGATAAAAAGCAGCTGCAAGCTTTGGGTTCCGGAAGGAATCCATGACCCCGTGATAGCAGATACGGTCACCGGAGCCAAAATCCTGATGCGTAGCATAATCAAACATACACCACTGGAAGCAGCCTGAAAGACCTCCGGTCGTCATGGCAGCATCCAGCACGCGTGCATGACGCAGAGCATGTTCCTGACGCTGCGTGGAGTCGTCAAATGTCTTAGTCGGGAACATGTGACCGTTTGCCTCAGAGATCAGCATCGGTTTATTTACATCCGTCAGTACCTTTTTCTTTGGCAGGCAGCCAATATTGGTACCGTCGTGCGAAAAATCATTAAATGCATAGACATCTTCCAGAAGGTGGCTCTTTTGCAGATAGCGGACACCGCTGGTCTGCCGGGATGGATCCAGGGAATGTGCCAGCTCATTTGTGCGGGTATAGAATTCGTCATCATCCAGGCTCTCATTAATACGGACGCCCCAGAGAATGATAGATGGATGATTACGGTTCTGGAGGATCATCTCCTTCAGCGTATCGATGGCATGTTCTTTCCATCCCGCATCGCCGATGTGCTGCCAGCCTGGAAACTCGGTAAAGACAAGGAGCCCTAACCGGTCGCATTCATCCAGAAAATACTGGCTTTGCGGATAGTGGGATGTACGGACCGCATTCAGACTTAATTCTTCTTTCAAGATGCGGGCATCTTCCCTCTGCAGACTTTCTGGAGCCGCATAGCCGATATACGGAAAGCTCTGATGCCGGTTCAGACCACGCAGGAACACTTTTTCTCCGTTCAGATAAAAGCCGTCTGGTCGGAACTCGGCCGTGCGCATACCAAAAGTAACTTCTTTATAATCATCGCCGTCTTCTGAACTGATCATGACAACACATTTATACAGATACGGATGGTCCACGGACCAATGATGTGCCTGTGAAATATAAATATTGGATGATTTTGAACAGTTCTTTTCAGAAGCGATCAAAGAGCCTTCAGCGTCATAGATCTCTACGTCGATCAGAAGCGGTTCTCCGACTGTTTCCACATCCAGATGAATATTATTGCCATCCACGGTAGATACAAAGACATCTTCGATATAAGTCTTCGGACGGATATCCAGCCAGACATCGCGGTAAAGACCGCCGTAAGTCAGATAATCGATCACATTGCCAAACGGAGGGATCTCCGGGTTTTCTGTGCAGTCGAGTTTTACGGCAATGATATTTTTGCCTGCTTTGAGTTGCTCCGAGATATCGATCCGGAACGCAGTATAACCGCCATAATGCTTGCCAACAGGCTCATTGTTCAGAAAGACTTCTGCAATATGTGCTGCACCGTCAAACTGTAGAAAAACTTTCTGCCCGATGATCTCTTTTGGAACATCGATCGCATGGCGGTAGCCGCAGATACATTCATAGTCGGAAGGGGTTGCATAATGAAGAGGGAGGCTGCCCACATTGTGCGGCAGGCGGATGGATTCGCCATCCAGAAAACCCTTCATAAAGTCTTCCGACCAGTTATTGGTGAATTCCCATTTGTTATTTAATCGAATCATAATTCCCCCGTAAAATCAGTGTAACAAATTATACCATATTACAGACTTGTTGTGGATAAAAAGTAGTGATAATATGAACGGGACATTATTCCAAGAAGCCTTCAAACAGGAGATATTCAAATGAAGCTGAAAGAATACAGGGGACATATCCGGAACTGGAAAGCCCTTTGCGAAGAGCTTGCCATTGATCCGTCTTTGGCAAGAGAAGAAAGGGAAAGAGAAATTGTACAAAAAGCATTTGACAAATGGCAGGATGCCGTAGGGGAGCACCTGATCGGCATGTTTGCGTTTGCGCTGGAAGAGGAAGAAAACGGCGATGTTTTTGCATGCAGGGATCCGTTTGGAACAAAGCCTTTTTATTACTATGTGACGGAAGATCATAAACTTTTATGCGGCACCTACATTCGGCCGATCCTTCATTCAGAAGGGTTTGTTAAAGAACTGAATCCGGACATGCTGCAGCTGTATCTGACCCTGACTTACGTGGCAGGAGAGGATACCTTTTTCAAAGGTCTGAAAAAGCTGATGCCGGGACATACCCTGCGATTCCATAACGGGGAAATTGTCGTGCAGCGTTACTTTGCACCGACCTTTACTCCGGATGAAAGCAAAACGCTGGATGAGTGGGCTGATGAGATCCATAATACGCTTCAGCATGTCATGACAGAAGTTAAGGAACCATCGGAAACGGCGGAATCATTTCTGTCCGGCGGGGTGGATTCTTCTTACGTGCTGGCAATGAGTGATGCAAAAACGGCAGACACAGTTGGCTATGACGATGAACGCTTTGACGAGTCTCCGCTGGCTAAGGCCACAGCGGATTATCTGGGCGTGACATTGAACCGCTGCCGCATCACGCCGGAAGAGTATTTTGCTATTGTGCCATGGGTCATGGAAAACATGGAACTGCCGCTGGCAGATGCATCCGCTATTGCATTCTCCATAGGATGCCGCGCAACAGCAGAGCATACAAAACTGTGTTATTCCGGTGAGGGTTCCGATGAATTTTTTGGCGGCTACAACATGTACCGGAATGCAGAACGCTATGGAGAAAATCTGAAGACCTTCTATGTAGGCAATACGAACATCATGAAGGAAGATGAGAAGCAGAAGCTTCTGAAGTATTATAATCCGGACGTTCTGCCGATCGATCTGGCTAAATATATTTATGAGGAAAACGAGGGTAATGATCCGCTGACAAAAATGCAGGATGTGGATATCCGTATCTGGCTGGAAGGGGATATTTACCTTAACGTAGATAAAATGAGTACGGCGGCGGGCCTGGAGATCAGAATGCCGTTGACTGACCCGAGGATCTTTTCCATTGCTTCCCGGATGCCATCTGTCTATAAGGTCAATGAAGAGCAGAATAAAGTCGCTTTCCGGACGGCAGCAAAGAAAGTGCTCCCGGAAGAAGTGGCTTTCCGCAAAAAGCTGGGATTCGTGGTACCGATCCGCCATTGGATGGCCGATGAACGCTATAACCGGGATGTTTATGAGACGATCCACGGACCATTGGCAGAGCAGTTTTTCCACAAGGAAGTCCTGGAAGAGATATGGGATGAATACATTGGCGGGAACTCTGATCTGTGGCGGAAAATATGGACGATCTACACGTTCCTGGTGTGGTACCGCATCTACTTTTAGTTGTACATTTAAGGGATTTATACTATAATTTTCGTTATCTTAACGAGATTACGGAGGAAATATGAAGAAGCTTTTTTCGATCATCCTGATCGGTTTATTATGTGTCGTCTGTTTGTGCGGATGTGAAGGAAAAAAGAAGGAAGAAGAACCAACTTCCACAGAGGAACCGACCACAAAAGTGGAGCGGGATGCTGCACTGGAAGGAACTTGGGAAGAGTATGATATTCCGGATGGCCAGGAACTTGGTGATTACTGGGTATTTAACAGTGACGGCAAAGGTAAATGGGGCCTGATGGATGTAGAATTTACATACAGCACCAAAGAAGGCGTGCTCACCATTGATTGTGATGAAGGATGGGGACAATATGAGTTCTGGTATTCGATCAGTGGTGATATCCTGACAATGCAGGAAGAAGGAAACAGCTCTAACCAGTACCAGAAACGATGAAAAAAGGCACACTATTTATCATTAGCATAATCTTAGGCATTTTTCTTTTGACCGCTTGTGGAAAGAACGGTCCTTCAAAAGATGCGGTTTTGGATCCGGATATTTTCGGAACCTGGAAGCAGATCACGGAAGACGGCTCTGCGTCTTTGGAAGATATCGGGATTCCATCCGGTTATGTTTTTAATGAGGATGGCACAGGAGAAGATCTGTTCTGGGCACTCGCATTTACCTATCAGACAGATAAGGGAACCCTTTATATTGATTATGAAGACGCGTCTTGCGACGACAGTGATTATACCTATTCGATCGAGGGGGATGTGATCACGATGACGAGAAATGCAAAAGATGCGATCACCATGTTATATCGGAGAGAGCCGGTGGAAACACAGCCGGAGACGGAGACAGAAGGATGAAAAAGATACTGATCAGTTTACTGTGTGTCCTGCTTTGCACCACCTGCCTTCTGGCATGCGGGAAAAAAGAGAAGGAAGAAGAGACGATCCCGAACGATGAAGCAATCTACGGAACCTGGACCGAATCTATTTGGGATTCCGGTTATACGTTCCGGGAAGACGGGTCGGGACTGGATATTTTCTGGGATCAGCCGTTTATCTATACAGCAATAGATGGTGACCTTGTGATCACATACACAGAAGGTATTTATCAGGATAAACAGTTTACGTATTCTGTGGAAGAAAATACCCTGACACTGACCCGGAATACAGAAGGGGAAATAGAGAGTTTTACCTATACCCGTTCATAAAATCGTCACTTGTAATTGTTAAAATTCTAAAATAAAGCGAGGGAAAAAAGGTGAAAAAGTTTTTCGGAGAATTTAAAGAGTTCATCAGCAAAGGCAATGTCATGGACATGGCAGTCGGCATCATTGTCGGCGGTGCGTTTACAGCAATCGTATCAGCGCTGACCGATAATATCATTAATCCACTGATCGGTTCGATCTTTAAAATGGATTTCTCAGAGTTGGCTGTTACCATTAACGGAGCAGAGCTGAAGTATGGTGCCTTCATTATGGCAGTGATCAACTTCATTATCATCGCTTTTGTTCTCTTCCTGATCGTCAAGGGCATGAACACCCTTCGTGCAAAGGCTGAAGAGAAGAAGAAAAAAGATGAAGAGGAAGCTGCACCGACCACCAAGGTCTGCCCGTTCTGCAAGAGCGAAGTATCGATCGATGCGACCAGATGCCCGCATTGCACCAGCGAATTAACTGAATAAGAAGGAACTTTACATCCGGTATACTTTTTGCTAAAATATTACGTAATTGTTACAGAATAATTACAAAAAGCATACCGGATTTTCTTATGCAAAAACTGACGAAATACCACAAACGAATCAAGCTGACCTATGTGATCTCAGCATTTTGCTGCGCTTTTCTTTTGCTGTTTCTTTTTAATTCGGTAGGTAGTTTTGCAGCATCTGCAAATTACTATGAGGTAAAGATAGCGGGAGAAGTAGCAGGTTACAGCAACAGCAAAGAGAAGGCTGAGGAGGCTTTGCTGGAGGCCAGAAACCGGCTCAGCAAAGAAGCCAGTTCGATCGTTTTCGTGGATTCGTCTTTTTCTATTGAGGCAAAAAACAAAGCGTTTGCCAAAACAGATGATGTGGAAACGCTTTCGGAATCTATCTACAACGAATTAAAAGAATATACAAATGAAAACTATATTCAGGCCGTGATGCTGCGCGCCGGGAACTATTACCTGTTAGTAGATTCCACTATGACAGCGACGGCTGTCCTTCGTGCATTAGAAAAAACCGGTGATCCGGATGATGAATACACCGTTAACCTTGCATCCAGGAAAGTAGATAGTTTTATTGAGATCTCCTATCAGGTAGAAGAGTCTGAAAGTATGAGACAGCGGATCGAAGCTATGATGGAAGAAGAAGGAGTATCTCGTGCAGCGGCTTCTTCCGCTCTGCATCAAACAGTGGAAATCGGTTTTGTGGATACGCTGGAGATCCGGAATGTTTATACAGACCGGGCTGCCGTCTATCAGGGGAATGATGCAGTAGAGAAAGCGCTGGCGGACAACGGGATTGGGATCCGCATCAGCAAAATGGCTAACTATAATGAGAACTTCTATGCCCCTGCTGAATATGTGGAAGATGAAAACATCTACGAAGGAAGAGCAGAGACATTCCGCGATCCGGTTCCGGGTGAGCGGAACGTAGATGCCATTATTACCATGATCAATGGTAATGAAGTAGGACGTCAGATCCTTTCCCAGACGGTGCTCAGGGATCCGGTGCCGGAGATCATTCATACAGGAACGCTTCCTCCACCGACCTTTGTCGTGCCGCTGGATAATTGTTTCTTATCTTCCGGATTCGGATACCGCTGGGGCTCACTTCATGCAGGCAATGATTACGCTTGTTCTTATGCGGAACCAATCTATGCAAGCTGTCCGGGTGTAGTAGAAGAAGTTATACATTCCTGGGATGGATACGGTATTAATGTCGTGATCCGCCATGATGAGCATATCAAGACCCGTTATGCGCATATGAGTGAAACGGCTTGTGAAGTAGGGCAGCAGGTCTCCCGTTATGAGGTGATCGGCTATGCAGGATCCACCGGTGATTCAACTGGCGTGCACTGCCATTTTGAGATCATTGTGGATGGTGTACAGGTGGATCCGTTCACATTCTTAGATGGCGGCGGATATGATTATTATGACGAGGAATGGTAAGCCGGAATCGCCCAAAAAACTTTACAATAAAGCCTTTTACAGGTATAATTAATGTTCGGGTTAGACAATGACCCGAACATTTTTGCGTAAGCAATTACGATTTGGTGGATTGAATGGAACAATACGTGATCACCGGAGGCAAACCGCTTCGAGGTGTCGTTGAAATATATGGAGCTAAAAATGCAGCCTTAGCCCTTATTCCGGCTGCCATTTTAACGGAAGAACCGGTAATTATCAGTAATTTACCGGATGTCAGCGACATTAATGTCATGCTGGAGGCCGTTGCACAGCTTGGGGCCAAGGTAGAACGGCTGAACCGTCATAAAGTCCGTATTACCGGCGTGGGCGTGCATTCTCACCAGATCAATGATGATTATATCAGCAAGATCCGGGCTTCTTATTATTTATTAGGAGCACTTCTGGGACGCTTTCATGAAGCTGAAGTTGCTATGCCGGGAGGTTGCGTGATCGGAGCACGTCCGATCGATCAGCACATCAAAGGGTTTGAAGCCTTAGGTGCAAAGGTCAAGATCAGTGAAGGCAACATATATGCCAAGGCAGAGCAGCTGAAAGGAAATCATATTTATTTTGACGTAGTCTCTGTTGGAGCAACGATCAATATTATGCTGGCTGCTGTTATGGCGGAAGGCAATACCATTATCGAGAATCCTGCGAAAGAACCTCACGTGGTTGATCTGGCAAATATGCTCAACTCCATGGGCGCACGTATTCGTGGTGCCGGCACGGATGTGATCCGTATCAAAGGAGTGCCAAAGCTTCATAAAACAGAATATATGGTCATTCCGGACCAGATCGAAGCAGGAACATTTATGTTTGCAGCAGCGATCACCAAAGGTGAGATCACAGTTGCCAATGTGATCCCAAAACATCTGGAATCGATCACTGCTAAACTGGTGGATATCGGATGTGAAGTAGAAGAATATGATGAAGCTGTGATCGTACGGGGATGCGAGCGACTTTCCGCCACGCAGGTCAAGACTCTGCCTTATCCGGGCTTCCCGACAGATATGCAGCCGCAGATTTCTGTGGCGCTGTCATTAGCATCCGGGATCTCTACCGTCACGGAAAGCATTTTTGAAAACCGTTTTAAATATGTGGCGGAACTGGCACGAATGGGTGCCAAAATAAAGGTGGAAAATAACACGGCAATCATTTCCGGTGTTAAGGGTCTTTCCGGTGCAAAACTTAACGCCCCAGACTTAAGGGCTGGCGCAGCATTGGTGCTTGCAGCGCTTTCTGCAGATGGCACTTCAACGATCAATGATATTAACTATATACAGCGTGGATATGAAGCCTTTGATGAAAAACTTCGGTCGCTGGGCGGTGACATCCGCAAAGTAGATACCGATAAAAAATAAAAAGCCGTTTGAAAAATTAATATTCCAATCGTCTTATTCAGAGTGATGGAGATAGAAGGATCTGTGAAATCACGACAACCCCTGCTTTTAAAGCAAGGAAGGTGCCAACCTAAGCGATTTTTGTAATCGAGCAATAAGAGGATTTAGGTCCCGCTACTTAAGTCCGCTTTTCGGCGGATTTTTTAGTTTCGCTCATGTCTTTGAGCGGTTCATTGGGACTTTTCCCTGAAGAGTGACGAGGAATAACAGGAGGGAAAAATGGAAAAAAGTATTTTTACATCAGAATCAGTAACAGAAGGGCATCCGGACAAAATCTGTGACCAGGTAAGTGATGGGATCCTGGATGAGATCCTGAAACAGGATCCGTATGGCAGAGTAGCCTGTGAGTGCTGCTGCACGACCAACTTTCTTTTGATCATGGGCGAGATCACCACGACTGCAAAAGTGGATTATGAAAAAGTTGCCCGTGATATCATCCGCGAGATCGGATATACGGACGAATCAATTGGCTTTGATGCGGATACGTGTGAGATTGAGATCCGCATACATGAACAGTCTCCGGATATTGCAATGGGTGTTGATAAAGCACTGGAAGTGAAAGAAGGCATTGAACCAGAAGAAGAGTCCAATGGCGCCGGCGACCAGGGCATGATGTTCGGTTATGCAACAAATGAGACCAATGAGTTGATGCCATTCCCTATCTACCTGTCTCATAAGATTACCAGGGAACTGGCAAGACTCAGAAAGAGTGGCGAACTGCCTTATCTACGGCCGGATGGAAAAGCCCAGGTTTCTGTAGAGTATGATGAGGCAGGCAAACCGTCACGTATTGAAGCTGTTGTCTGCTCCACGCAGCATGGTCCGGAAGTGACACAGGAGCAGCTTCGGAAAGACATCAGGGAAAAATTGTTTGATCGCGTTCTTCCGCAGGATATGATCGACGAGAAAACAAAATTCTATATCAATCCGACTGGGCAGTTTATCGTTGGAGGACCAAACGGTGATTCCGGCCTGACAGGAAGAAAGATCATTGTAGATACTTATGGTGGCATGGCAGGACATGGCGGCGGAGCGTTCAGCGGAAAAGACTGTACAAAAGTGGACCGCAGTGCTACTTATGCAGCCCGCTATGTGGCTAAAAATATTGTGGCAGCAGGACTGGCAGATAAATGCGAGATTCAGCTTTCTTATGCGATCGGCGTAGCAGAACCGACTTCCATCATGGTGCACACATTTGGAACCGGACGCGTCTCTCATGAGGAATTGATCCGGATCATCCGCAATAATTTTGATCTGCGTCCGACAGGAATCATCCGTATGCTGAATCTCAGACAGCCAATCTATAAGCAGGTGGCGTCTTATGGACATTTCGGCAGAAATGATTTAGACTTGCCATGGGAGCAGATCGACTCCCTTATTGTTTAGTTAAAAACAGAATTAACATATTAACGGCGAAAGGATCACAAAATGGGAAAAGAGAAAAAACTGGTTGAAGACATCACTCCAATGAGCGAGGATTTCGCGCAATGGTATACAGACGTTGTTAAAAAGGCAGAACTGATGCGCTATTCCACCGTTAAGGGCTGCATGATGATCATGCCGAACGGTTATGCAATCTGGGAAAATGTACAGAAGAATCTGGATCGGATGTTCAAAGAGACCGGTGTAGAAAACGTTTACATGCCTCTGTTTATTCCGGAAAGCCTTCTGAACAAAGAAAAAGATCATGTAGAAGGATTTGCTCCGGAGTGCGCATGGGTCACCATGGGCGGACAGGAAGAGCTGGAGGAAAGACTGGTCGTCCGTCCGACATCGGAGACATTGTTCTGCGATCTTTATTCCAATATTGTTCAGTCTTACCGTGATCTGCCGAAACTCTATAACCAGTGGTGCAGCGTGGTCCGTTGGGAAAAGACAACACGTCCGTTTCTTCGTTCTTCCGAGTTCTTATGGCAGGAAGGACATACTGTCCATGCAACTGCCGAGGAAGCACAGGAAAGAACGATCCAGATGCTGAATGTTTATGCTGATTTCTGCGAGCAGTATCTGGCGATCCCAATGATCAAAGGCCGTAAAACAGATAAAGAAAAATTTGCCGGGGCAGAAGCAACGTTCACCATCGAAGCACTGATGCATGACGGCAAAGCGCTTCAGAGCGGAACCAGCCACAATTTCGGAGATGGTTTTGCCAGAGCGTTTGACATGACATTTACAGATAAAGATAACACACTGAAATATGTTCACCAGACATCCTGGGGACTTTCCACCCGCGTCATCGGCGCGCTTATCATGGTACATGGCGATGATTCCGGCTTAGTCCTGCCGCCTAGAATTGCACCGACACAGGTCATGGTCATTCCGATCGCGGCACATAAAGAAGGTGTCATGGACAAAGCGAAAGAAATATATCAATCGCTACTGGCTGCTGACATCCGCGCGAAACTGGATGATACCGACAAGAGTCCGGGATGGAAATTCAGTGAGCAGGAGATCAAAGGCATTCCGCTGCGGATCGAGATCGGACCGAAAGATATTGAAGCAGGTCATGTAGTCGTTGTCCGGAGAGATACCCGGGAAAAGATTGAAGTAGGCTTGAATGAAGTGACTGAAAAACTGCCAGCTATCTTTGAACAGATGCAGCAGGATATGCTGGATCGGGCAAGAGCACACAGGGACAGCCATACTTATGAAGCGAAGACCTATGAGGAATTCAAAGATCTGATCGCTAACAAACCGGGCTTTGTGAAAGCAATGTGGTGCGGAGAAGAGGCCTGCGAGCTGAAGATCAAAGATGATACAACAGCTACTTCCCGGTGTATGCCGTTTGAACAGGAAAAGATCGCAGATACCTGTGTCTGCTGCGGAAAACCGGCGAAATCCCTGGTCTACTGGGGCAAAGCTTATTGATTTTGCATGAATAAAACAAACGATCTTACAATAAAGGTGCCTGAGGAAGTTCGCTCCATCATGGAGCGGCTGACAGAGGCAGGCTATGAAGCCTACTGTGTGGGAGGCTGTGTACGGGATAGTCTGCTTGACAGGGCGCCGGAAGATTGGGATATCACAACATCGGCTCTTCCTGAACAAGTGAAGAGCCTGTTTTCTAATACCGTGGATACCGGGATCCAGCACGGAACGGTAATGATCGTACGGAAAGGAACTGGCTATGAAGTGACGACGTACCGGATCGACGGGGAATATAAAGACGGACGGCATCCGGAGCAGGTGACATTTACCCGTTCTTTGGAAGAAGACCTGAAACGGCGGGATTTTACGATCAACGCTTTTGCATATAATGAAGAAACGGGTCTGGTTGATCTGTTTGGCGGATTGGATGATCTGGATGCAAAGGTCATAAAAGCTGTGGGAGATCCGAACAAGCGCTTTGAAGAGGATGCCCTGCGTATCATGCGTGCCATCCGTTTTTCCGCTCAGCTTGGATTTGAGGTGGAAGAAAATACATACAATGCGATCAGCAGTCATGCTGACCGCCTGGCGCAGGTCAGTATGGAACGGATCCGTGTGGAGTTTGAAAAAACACTGGTCAGTAAAAACAGCGGAAAAGTGAAAGAATTCTTTCAGCTGGGGATGGGCGAGTATATCCTTCCGGGTTATGCAAAGCGGTGTGAAGATTTTGATGAAGAGATGGCAGCATCTTATATTGGCCTTGGAGAAGAGGAACGCCGATATCTTCTCCTGGCCGATCTGCTGAGGACTCTCTCAGCAGAAGAGGCAAAAGATTCCCTCAGGAAGATGAAGTATGATAATAAAACCGTAATGACTGTGTCCAGGATCCTGCAGTATCAGGATACCAGCTGCATAGCAGACAAAATCAGTATTAAACGGGCACTGAATGAAGAAGGAGAAGAAATCTTCTTCCTGGCTTTGCAGATGAAGGAAGCCGTGACGAAAGAATCTTTTTCTGCTATACGCGAAATGGCAAAGGAAATCCTGGATAAGCAGGAGCCATATACCATTGGACAGCTGGCCGTAACAGGAAATGATTTAAAGGAAGCAGGCATCAGCGAAGGTACAAAGATTGGAGAAATCTTACAAAAGCTTTTGGACCGGGTGATCTTAGAACCGGAGAAAAATACGAAAGAAGATCTGATCAGTTTGATCAGAGAACAGCAGGAGGCATAACATGGCTGAACAGACTTATAAAGAACGATATGAACAATGGTTAAATGATCCAAATATTGATGCGGAAACAAAGGCGGAATTAAAAAGCATCGAAGAAAACGAAAAAGAGATCGAAGACCGTTTCTATAGAGAATTGGAATTCGGGACAGCCGGCCTGCGGGGAATTATAGGAGCCGGGACGAACCGGATGAACAAATATACGGTGGCAAAGGCTACACAGGGCCTGGCAGATTATATCAATGATTTTTATGAATTGATCCGCCAGCATCATGCACAGATGGAAGATGAGGCCTGTGAGGAAGCGGGTCATGACTGCAGTAAATGCAGCGGATGCTCGTCTGAGGAAGAGACCCTTCCATGCGTGGCGATTGCGGGAGACTCCCGTCATATGTCCGCAGAATTTGAAGATATTGCTGCAGCTGTGCTGAATGCAAACGGCATCCGTGCATATGTTTTTGATGATCTGCGTCCGACACCGGAACTTTCCTTTGCCGTACGGTATCTGGGATGTATTGCCGGAATCAATATTACCGCCAGCCACAACCCGGCAGAATATAATGGCTATAAAGTTTACTGGGCAGATGGGGCGCAGGTCACACCTCCGCATGATGAGAACATCATGGCCAGAGTAGAAAAAGTGGAAAATCTTTCCAATCCAAAGCTGATGGACAAAAAAGAAGCGTTGGAAAAAGATCTGTACGTCACGATCGGCAGGGATGTGGATGAGGCTTATATGGATCGTATTGCAGCCTGTGTGAGAGAACCATCCCTTACAAAACAGATGGCAAAAGATGTAAAGATCGCTTATACACCGCTGCACGGGGCAGGTATTAAGATCATTCCGGAGATTTTGCACCGCTTTGGGTTCCAAAACCTCTATATTGTTAAAGAACAGGAAAAACCGGACGGCGATTTCCCTACAGTTGCATTCCCAAATCCGGAGATGCCGGAAGCATTTAAACTGGCAGATGCTTTGGGTCAGGAAAAGAATGCGGATATTATCATTGCAACGGATCCGGATTCTGACCGTATCGGTCTGCACGTCAGGGATCAGGAAGGAAACTATCATGCCCTGAACGGCAATCAGATCGGATGCCTGATCTGTGAATATGAACTGGGACGCTTAAAAGCACAGAACAAGATTCCAAAAGACGGTTATGTTGTCCGGTCGATCGTCTCCAGTAAGCTGTTTGATAGGATCGCGCATGCAACCGGAGTGGAAGTTAAGGAAGTTCTGACCGGTTTTAAGAATATCGGCGCGGAAATGTTTAAGAGCGAGATAACTAAAGAGGGCACGTTCATTCTGGGTTATGAAGAAAGCTATGGATATCTGGTCGGTACGCATGCAAGAGATAAAGATGCCTGCGTGAGTGCTCTGGTTCTTGCTGAAATGTGTGCCTACTATAAATATGAAGATCTTACCATTTGGGACGTTCTTCAGGAATTGTATCAGAAATACGGGTATACAGAGGAAAAAACGATCTCCATTACCAAAAAGGGCATTGACGGACTCTCAGCCATTGCCAACACCATGAAAGAGATGCGCAATGACCCGCCAAAGGTACTGGCAGGCATGCAGGTGAGACGGTTCCTGGATTATGAGAAGCCGGAAGAGACAAATCTTCCGAAATCCAATGTGCTGTATTTTGAACTGGATGATGCCTGGGTATGTGTAAGACCTTCCGGTACAGAACCAAAAATCAAATATTATATCGGGGTCAGTGCACCGACTGAAAAAGAAGCAAAAGAAAAGATCGACCAGCTGGAAAAAGCATTTGTGGAATAACGCTTTTGCTTTTCAGAGTATCGTCTTTTTGATAGAATAAAAAGAACTATAAAGATAGACTTGAAAGGAGTTTTCTATGGGATATAAGATTTTCACATTAAGCCCGGGGTCCACCT
The DNA here is from genome assembly GCA_017652745.1 of Lachnospiraceae bacterium. Classification (GTDB taxonomy): domain Bacteria; phylum Bacillota; class Clostridia; order Lachnospirales; family Lachnospiraceae; genus RGIG5612. The sequence goes on along the minus strand of JAGCAK010000085.1, from coordinate 17,888 downwards.
CTACAAAGCTTGCTGTATTTGACGGGGAAGAGAGGATCTTCAAAGCAAATGTGCAGCATGATACAGAGGTCTTAAAAACATTTAAGCGTGTTTCCGAGCAGCTGCCATACCGTGTCGAGACCATCATGAATGAACTGAAGGCTAATCAGATCGATCTGCATGATATGGATGCTTTTGCCGCCTATTCCGGAGGATTGGAGAGCACAACGACTGGTATTTTCCCGGTTAATGATAAGATCCTGGAGGATTGTTCTTCCGGACGTCTGATGGAACATCCGGCAATCTTAGGATCCCAGATCATCCATGCATTTGCAGAAGAAACCGGAAAACCGGCCTTTTTGGTCAACCCGCCGGATGCAGATGAGTTTGAAGATGTCTCCCGTATTTCGGGTATCAAAGGCATTCATAGAGAATCCCACATTCATGTACTGAATCAGAAAGAAGTCGCTTTTCGCGCGGCAGCTTCTCTGGGAAAACCATATGAGGAGTGCAACCTGATCGTCTGCCATGTGGGCGGAGGCCTTTCCATTGCAGCTCATAAATGCGGAAAGATCGTGGATGGCAATGATGTCTTAAATGGCGATGGCCCAATGGCACCGAACCGTTCCGGTTATGTGCCCCTGCTTCCGGTCATTAAGATGTGCTACTCCGGACAGTATTCTCTGGATGATATGAAAGCGATCGTTTCCAAAAAGGGAGGTCTTTTAGGACTTCTTGGCACGGATAATATGCTGGAGATCAAAGACCGGATCAAAAATGGCGATGAATGGGCAGAGCTGATCTATCGTGCTTTTGCATACAACCTGGCAAAATATATAGGAAGCTATGCTTGTGTATTAGAAGGAAAAGTGGATGCGGTCGTCATGACAGGCGGCGTTTCCAACGATGAAGGCTTTATTGCAAATGTGAAGAAGTATGCCGGATGGGTTGCGCCATTCATTATCTTTGCTGGTGATTTTGAGATGGAAGCTCTGGCAAGCGGAGCGATCCGTGCATTGGAAGGTAAAGAGGCATTATTAGAATACACTGGTAAGCCAGTCTGGGAAAAATTTGATTTCGAACCGGAAAACTAAAAAGGCATACGAAATAATTAGGAGAAAAACATGAATTTATTACTGGCAGGCACTATCGGAGAGTTACTGGATAAAATCTTTGCAGGTTTTGACATGGCTGTATTTTCCTTTTTCGGAAATATACAGAATGGCTTTTTGACAGCGATCGCAAAAATCTTTACCGCCATGGGCAGCACAAAATATGTTGCTATGTTTGGCGTTCTGGCTCTGGTCTTATGCTTTTTCCGCAGGACCAGGAAAGTGGGCCTTGCACTTTTGTTTGCTATTTTGATCGGTACACTGATCACGAATATTGTTGTGAAACCGCTGGCTTTGCGTGTGCGTCCTTATAATACACTGCAGGATATACCAGAATACTGGGCATGGTACCTTGGCGCAGGAAGTCTTTGTGAATCAGATTACTGTTTCCCATCCGGCCATACCACAGGTGCGTTTGAGATCGCTACAGTCCTGTGTCTGATGTATGCCACGACAAAGAAAAAGAAGATTGCCTGGATCTTCCCGGTGATAGCGCTGCTGACGGCAGCGTCCCGTGTTTACCTGATGGTTCATTATGTAACAGACGTCTTATCAGGAATCATCGTAGGTGTCTTTGCCGGGGTCATGGGCTTCTTGATCAGCCGTGCGATCTGCAAGGCACTCAAAGGCCGTCCAATTGATAAGAAAGTGGATCTGTCACGGATTTTTAAGAAAGGATACTCCAGAAAAGCTGCTGAACTGACATTATTTATTGTCTGGCTCCTGATATTTGGCATTTCTTATGTGACTTCGATCGGAGAAGGAGGCCCGGATACGATCCGCTGCGCTTACAGTGGGGATTATGACTGCCAGAACGAGGCACAGGTAGACAGCAAAAAATATCCGGCTATTGATGGAAAAGAATACTGCAAGATCCACTGGAAAGAGCTTTCCCGTGAATTTGCCGAAACCGGAGTTATTACAAGTTCATCGAAAGAAGAACCAGAAGGAAATGAACCAGTGTTAAACGCAGGCTTCTTCGCGTTTTACCATGATCCTGCCATTACGGCTTTCCAGGAAAACTTTGCATCAGCTAAGCCGGTCAAAATGCGTTATTACCGCGCAGGACAGGCAGATGAGATGATCACCGATCCGCAGATCATCCAAAATGCTTTCGACGCGCTTTCCAAAGTCCAGATCACAGAAGAGGACACCTCAGGCCTGATGGTTTCGGACAGCAGTCTTTCCATTACATTTTATATGGAAGATGAAACAGCATATACCTTTGGATTTGAAACACCTGGTCAGATCAATTATCAGGGTAAATATTATGTTGCTGAGGGAACAGATGAGATCTATCATTTAGAACTGAATCCACAGCCTGCAGAAGAACCTGAAGAAGAGCCGGAAGAAGAATGGGAAGAGGATGAAGATGCAGCATAAACAGGAATAAGACGGGCTGTTTCTTACGTTGACAAGGCGTGCATTTGATTATAAAATGAATGCACGCTTTTTTTATGAGTTGTCACACTAACGTAATAAAGTGATAGTGTGACAGCAATTCATTTAGGAGGGAAAATCATGAAAAGAATGAAAGCAATTGTCGTTGCTGTTCTTGCCCTTGCCATGGTCGCAGCACTGTGCGCATGCGGAAATAAAGGCGGCGACACACCACAGGGTTCCGGCGCAGCAGACGGCGGAGCAGCAAAAGGCATGACCTACACCTTAATCTATGGTAACAACGAAGGTGATGAGGTTGCGCTGGTAGCACAGTCCCTGAAAGATCAGTGGGAAGAAGCATTCCCGGATGTTACGATCAATCTTCAGCCGATGACGAAATCAGAACGTCTGGAAAAAATGCAGAACGATAACTATACCATCGCTCTGACCCGCTGGGGCCCGGACTATGCAGACCCTATGACCTACCTTGGAATGTGGGTCACAGACGCACCAAACAACTATGGCTTCTGGAGCAACCCGGAATATGATGCAATCATCAAGAGCGCTTCTTCCGGAGAACTGGCTGGCGATTATGATGCTCGCTGGGCAGCACTGTATGATGCAGAAGAAATGGTTATGAAAGATGCGGTTATCACTCCTCTTTACACCAAAGCAAATGCAAACCTGATCGCTGACGGTGTACAGGGCGTGGAATTCCATCCGGTCGCTCTGAACAGAGTTTATAAGAGAGCAACCTGCCCATCCGGCACAATGAACGTTATGTTCTCCACCAACGTTATGTCTCTGGACACCAACCTTGCAACAGATGGTGACTCTTTCGAAGTTATCGCAGACTGCATCGATGGTCTGACCCAGATGGACGCAGAAGGTGCTGCACAGCCGGCTATCGCAGAGAGCTGGGATATCTCTGATGATCAGATGACCTATACTTTCCATCTGCGTAAAGACGCTGTATGGAACAACGGCACCCCGGTTACTGCAAAAGACTTCGAGTTTGCATGGAAGTTATCTATGACTGCAAATGTAGAGTACAACTATATGTTTGACAACACAGTTGCATGTGTCAAGAATGCAGATGCTATCCTGTACGAAGGCGCAGATCCGGAAACTTTAGGCGTAAAAGCTCTTGACGACTACACACTGGAAGTTCAGCTGGAAGCTCCTGTTTCCTTCTTCCCATCCCTGATGTACTTCCCGACATTCTACCCGATCAACCAGGCATTCTATGAGCAGGTCGGCGCAGATAACTATGGAACAAGCCCGGAGACATTCCTCTCCAATGGTGCTTTCGTTCTTTCTGAGTACACACCGGGAACCGCTTCCCCGAAGGTTGTTAAGAACCCGAACTACTATGATGCTGCAAGCGTTACTCTGAACGGCATTAACTATCAGGTTGTTGATGGTTCTGACAATGCTCTGACCGCATTTAAGAACGGCACACTGGATATCTCCGTTATCTCCGGTGACCAGGTCGGCGCAGTTGAGAAAGATGCAACTCTTTCCAAGAACCTGAACGTAACAGGTGCTGGTTACATGTGGTATGTCACATTCAGCCAGACAAAGAACCAAGATTCTAATGGCGATTTTGCTAATACAGATCTGAGACTGGCATTCGCAAATGCAATCGACAGAGAATTCCTCGTTGACAACTATGTCATGGACGGATCTCTTCCGACATTTACTTGCGTTCCGCCACAGTTCGCAGCAAGCGCAACAACAGGAGAAGACTTCTCCGCAGATCAGAGCAGATTCAAAGAGTACTGCGATTACAATCTGGAAAGCGCACAGGCTCACTTTGCTGATGCTAAAGCTGCTTTAGGATACTAAAATCAAAACTTTTTAGTGACACAAAAGTTCATTATTTGTAATTGGATGATCAGAGCGGCCCGCATGGGCTGCTCTGATGTCCTTGCATCTATAGAGTTCTTTTAAAAAAGGATCTGCCTCATCGGGGAATGGTCAGTTGGGGCAGAAGAGTAAAACATTATGGCTAAGTATATAATCAAGAGAGTGATAATGGCGTTGATCACGTTATTGATCATAACGTTCCTGCTGTTTCTTCTCGTCCGTATCATGCCTGGAAATCCTTTCCCGGCAGAGCGTATGAGTGCAGCAGCCATCGCCAAAAAGAGAGCAGAAATGGGCCTTGATAATCCTATGCTGGTCCAGTTCTGGAATTACATCAAAAATCTGATCGCTTCAGGAAGCTTTGGTAACGGATCTGCGCTTTATAATGGCGCTCCAATCTCATCCGTCCTTCCTGTAGCAATGTCCAACTCCTTCCGTATTGGCGGGATCTCCATTTGCTTTGGAGTGATCGTCGGACTGATCTTAGGAATTGCGGCAGCTTTGAACAGAGGTAAATTCTGGGATGTTTTCTGTACGGTATTATCGATCGTAGGAGTCTGCGTACCTTCCTATGTGTTTATGATATTCCTACAGTACTTCTTTTCCTATAAAATACCTGCCTTTCCGTTTTATTTTGACTCAGCGCGCTTTTTGCATTCTGCCATCATGCCCGCATTGTCGCTGTCATTGTTCTCCATGAGTACCGTGGCCCGGTTTACGCGAAATGAGATGGTGGAGGTTATGGACAGTGATTATGTTTTGTTAGCTTCCTCCAAAGGTATGTATGGCACAAAATTGGTTACAAAGCATATTCTGCGGAATGCGCTGATCCCGATCGTCACGGTCATTGCGCCGTTGATCGTGGATCTTCTGACCGGAGCGCTGGTTGTGGAAAAAATCTACGGCATCAATGGTATTGGTAAATTGATGGTCGATTCCATCACTGGTGAAGGTGTCGACTATAACTACGTGCTTGCACTTGGTATTTTGTATTCTACGTTGTATATCGGCATTATGCTGGTCCTGGATATCGCATATGGTCTTCTGGATCCGCGGATCCGTGTCGCAGGAAATAAGGAGGGATGAAAATGAGCAAGAAATTAAAAAAATCATCTCTGCAGATGGCTGCGGAAGCAGCTGAGGCATACGTTCCTGTTGATGAGGATTTTGTCCTTGATGTGGATCAGGATATTCAAACCGATAAGAACTACGCTTCCCAGGGTTTCTGGAAAGGTGTTATTACCCGTTTCTTTAAAAATGCCCGCGCAGTCATTGGTCTGGTGATCATTGTTCTGATCATCATCCTGGCCGTCATTGGTCCGCACACAAGCGGCCATGGCTATGCGGAAGTTATTAAAGTGGAAAATGCATCAGGGAAAAAGGTCCTGGCAAGAAGTATTCCGCCGAGAGTTCCTGGCCTGCATAAGCTCTTCACAGGGGAAGAGTACGAGGATGACTTTGCGGAATCAACCTTCCTTTTCGGAACAGACACAATGGGACGAGATCTCTGGACGCGAGTTTGGTATGGAGCTCGTGTATCCCTGATCATTGCTTTTGTAACGATCATCATCGATATGATCATAGGTATGAGTTACGGATTGATATCCGGTTTCTTTGGAGGCTTTACAGATATAGGCATGCAGCGATTTGTTGAAGTCGCCAACAGCGTGCCGCGATTAGTCATCGTCGGCGTGCTGGCCACGTTCATGCCAAAAGGTATCTGGCTGGTTATCGTTGCTTTGCTTCTGACAGAGTGGATCGGCATGAGTAAGATTGCCCGTGCTGAAATGCTCAAGATCAAAGAGCAGGAATATATCATGGCGAGCCGGACACTCGGTGCAAACAACTTTACGATCATTTTCCGGGATGTCCTGCCTAACACTATTGGACCAATCATTACACAGATCATGTTCTCGATCCCGACAGCTATCTTTACCGAAGCATTTTTGAGCTTCGTTGGTGTCGGTATCGTTCTTCCACAGTGTTCCATTGGTTCTTTGATCTCGGATGGATTTACGAACATAACAACACTGCCGTATCAGATCCTGCCGCCGATCATTGTACTGGCGCTCCTGATGCTGGCATTCAACTTCGTAGGCGATGGCGTGCGTGAAGCACTGGCACCGCGTATCGAAGATATGTAGGAAAGGGGGATGTAAGATGTCGGATAAGATCCTTACCGTAAAAAACTTAGATCTCACTTTCAAGACCAATGCCGGACCGGTCCACGCCATCCGCGGGGTCAACTTTGACCTGGAGCGCGGCGAGACGGTTGCCATTGTAGGTGAATCCGGTTCCGGAAAATCGGTTGTTATGAAGACTGTTATGGGAATCCTGGCAGGAAATGCCAAGATCAACAGCGGTGAGATCCTGTACTCATATTATGATGAGTTCAACGAACTTGCGACCGTTGACATTCTGAAACAGGAAACCAGGTGGATCCGTAAGAATATCAACGGCAAACATATTTCCATGGTTTTCCAGGACCCTATGACTTCCCTGGATCCGACCATGACCATTGGCAAACAGCTGATGGAAGGCATGATGATGCATATGGATATGCAGAAAGACGCTGCAAGAAAAAGAGCGATCAGTCTTTTGGCAGAAGTCGGTATCACCGATCCGGAAAAGCGGATGAAACAGTATCCGCATCAGCTCTCCGGCGGTATGCGTCAGAGAGTAGTTATCGCAATTGCGATCTCCTGTAATCCGGAGCTTCTGATCTGCGATGAGCCGACCACAGCTCTGGACGTGACTATTCAGGCAAAGATCCTGGAACTGATCAAGAAATTGCAGAAAGAGCGTGGTATTTCTGTTATCTATATTACCCACGACCTGGGTGTTGTCGCAAAAGTTGCTGATTATGTCAACGTTATGTACGCTGGCAAGATCGTGGAAGTCGGCAACATCGAAGAGATTTTTTATGAACCAAAGCATCCGTATACCTGGGGTCTTCTTTCTGCAATGCCGGATCTGGAGACCGATGATGCCAGACTGTATACGATTCCGGGTTCCCCGCCAAACCTTCTGCACGAGGTGAAGGGCGATGCGTTTGCACCGCGTAACCAGTATGCGCTGAAAGTAGACCGGCTGGCAGAGCCGCCGATGTTCAAAGTCAGCGAGACCCATTACGCAGCTACCTGGCTGCTGGATCCGCGTGCACCAAAAGTGGAGATGCCGGAAGAACTGAAAAAGCGAATTGAGCGTATGTTAAAGGAGGCGAATGCAGATGGCAGCGAATTATGATGCACAGCCGATTTTAAAAGTTGAAAATATGAAACAATATTTCAAGATCAGCTCAAAGTTTACGGTCAAGGCAGTTGACGATGTCAGTTTTGAGATCTACCCGGGCGAGACATATGGTCTCGTTGGGGAGTCTGGTTCCGGAAAGACCACGATCGGCCGTGGAATCATCCGTTTGTATGATCCGACTGCAGGCAAGATCACCTTTAACGGGATCGATATTTCCGGAAAACTGACCGGGGAAGCAAGAAATGAACTCCGTACTAAGATGCAGATGATCTTCTAGGATCCGATGGCTTCTCTGAATCCGAGAAAGAAGATCGGCGATATTATAGGCGAAGGACTGGATATTCATCACAGCTATTCTTCCAAGGAAGAGCGGAAAGAGCATATCGATGCGATCCTGGCAAAAGTTGGTCTGGCTAAAGAGCATTATGACCGCTATCCGTATCAGTTTTCAGGCGGTCAGCGCCAGCGTGTCGGTATTGCCCGTGCGCTGATCATGAACCCGGATCTGATCATAGCGGATGAATGTATTTCTGCGTTGGACGTTTCCATTCAGGCGCAGGTGGTCAACCTGATGAAAGATATTCAGGAAGAGACCGGGTCGGCATATCTCTTTATTGCGCATGACCTTTCCATGGTCAAATATATTTCTGACCGGATCGGAGTTTTGCATCTGGGACGTATGCTGGAGACCGGAACCACAGATGAGATCTTTTCAAATCCGCTGCATCCATATACCAGGAGTCTGCTCTCTGCAATTCCGAGTCCGAATCCGCGGGCTGAAAAAGGCAGAGTGGCACTGGAGTATGATTACAAAACCAGCGGCATCGACTATGATAAAGGATCGTTGCATCTGATCAGTGGACAGCATTATGTGCATGGCACTGATGAAGAAATCGAAAAGTGGATGAAAGATAATCAGTAATTGAATATTGATCTATAGAAAAGAAGCTGTCGCATGAAAAAGCTACAGCTTCTTTCTTTGTTGCTTTTTGTACATATTTAGTATAAAATTATTGAGCATTTTTTCCTGCGTTTATTTTTTGTATATTTAAATAGAAAAGAGAGAAAAATGGATTCGAAAACAATGAAGTATATCCTGAAGCGGCTGCTTCTGGCGATCGTGACACTCTGGATCATCATCACGATCACATTCCTGATCATGCATGCCGTTCCGGGAAGTCCGTTTATCAAGCAGAAAGCGATCACACAGGCAACCATGGATGCGCTGAATGCTAAGTACGGACTGGACAAACCGCTGTTCCAGCAGTATCTGATCTACCTTGGCAATGCAGTCAGACTGGATTTTGGCGAGTCGATCTCTTATAAGGGACGTACTGTCATGAGCCTGATCGGACAAGGGTTTGCGACATCGGCATTCTTAGGTATCTGTGCTGCGATCATTGCTTTGATCGTAGGTCTTGCCTTAGGTTCCTGGGCAGCTACTCACAGAGGTAAATTTATAGACCAGGCAATCCTGGTTTTATCGACGGCATCCGTGTCGGTACCGTCCTTTGTCATAGGTGTCATACTCCTATGGTGTCTGACGGTCTGGTTGCCAATCTTCCCTTCTGCGGGGCAGTCTGTCCTGAAAGTGTTTGCAGGACAGGGCAATTTTGCCGGCTTTATCCTGCCGATCATCTCCCTTGCACTTTATCCGACAGCATATATCACAAGACTGACACGTTCTTCTATGCTGGATGCATTAGGGCAGGATTATATCCGGACCGCCCAGGCAAAAGGTGTCAGCAAGGGAAGCCTCATCTTTAAACATGCATTGAAGAATTCTCTGGCTCCTGTCATTTCTTATGCGGGTCCTATGATCGCCGGCATCATGACAGGAAGCTTTGTTGTAGAAAGTATTTTCTCGATCCCGGGCATCGGCGGGTATTTCATCAGCTCTATTAAGGCTTTGGACTATACCATGATCATGGGCACCACCATTCTGCTGTCCATCCTGATGCTGCTGCTGAACCTGATCGCAGACATTCTGTATAAAGTCGTCGACCACAGAGTCGACCTGGCGTAGAGGGGAGGAGAAGATATGAGTCAATATCCAAAGAAAAATCCTCTCAGTATGCAGCTGGATCTGTCAAAGTTTACGCTCGCTACAGAAGATGAAAAGAAAATGGCAGACCGCATGCGGGAAAGCACCAGCTTTTTCAAGGACGGCATGCGACGCCTCCGCAAAAATGTGGTTTCGATGATCTGTCTGATCATTATCGTATTGCTGATTCTGATCGCGTTCATTGTTCCGCTGTTTTACCCATATGATTATTCCACTTCATCCGCCAGTGTGGACAGTGTTTCTGCAAACTTCCTGGCGCCGATGACTTATTCCATCAAAGAGCAGATCCTGCGCTCAAAAACCGGTGTGTTTATCGGATGGAGCTATCCGCGTGCAACACTGGAAGGCTATAAAGGCCTGCCTGTTATCAACAGTCAGGAAAAACTGGACGAGTATAAAGAGTACTTTGTAACGGAACCGGTTAAGATCACCAATTCGAACGTGGAACTCTATGCTGTCTGGAGCGTAGATGAAAACGGGGACGGTGTTGGAGATTTTGGCGCAGACATGTTTGATTTCTCAGGCGCAAAAACAGTAGATGCCAAGTCCTATCATGTCACCTATGATCTGGATGGCGGCGAAGGAACGCTTCCGGTTGATGAAAATGACTATGTTCCAGAGGATGAAGTCATTTTATCCAAGACAAATAAAGTGACAAAACCTGGAGCTGTTTTTGTTGCATGGTCTCTGGAAAAAGGCCTGCCGATCCTGACAGCCGATAATTACAAAGAATATGAATCCAAGCTGGTCACAAAAGGGATGAAGCTTACAGAAGATACAACATTCTATGCTGTTTATGCACAGGATGAAAACGGGGACAGCGTCATTGATGGATTCCGTATCCAGACATCTTATGGCACCCCGAAGCTGAACAGGTATAAACTTACCTATAATAAGAACATGGGCGAGGGAGCCTCACTGACGGACAGCAATGTCTACGCACCAGGCTCTACAGCAATCCCGGTTATGGACGTAAGCTTTACCAAACCGGTTAAGAGCGTTTTCCCTCACATTCTGGGAACCGATGAGATCGGCCGTGACTATGCGATCCGTGTCATCGTCGGCATGCGTATTTCGCTCCTTGTTGGTATCATCGCAGCAGCTATCGTCGTGGTGATCGGTGTCCTTTACGGCGCTATCTCCGGATATTTTGGCGGGAAAGTCGATATGGTCATGATGCGTCTGGTCGATATTATTTACGCAATGCCGGATACATTGATCATCATCCTTCTTTCCGTTTCGCTGAAAGACGTTATTATGAACACCTCATTCTCCAAAGTGGCAGATAAACTGGGCGGCGTCGGACTGGTCAGTATCCTGATCGTCTTCGCCCTTCTGTACTGGGTCGGTATGGCAAGATTGGTCAGAGGACAGGTTTTGTCCTTGCGTGAACAGGAATTTGTCCTTGCGGCAAAATCCATGGGTGTTTCTCCATTTAAGATCATTATCAAGCACATGCTGCCGAACTGTATTTCCGTTATCTTTATCAGTGCGGCACTGCAGATCCCGTCGGCAATCTTTACTGAGAGCTTCCTGAGCTTCCTGGGTATTGGTGTTTCGATCCCTATGCCAAGCTTGGGATCTTTGGCATCTGATTACCGCGGACAGATGACGATTCCGGGAAGAGAATACCTCTTCATTATTCCTGCACTTGTCATCTTCCTGATCGTGCTTTCCCTGAACCTGTTAGGACAGGGTCTTCGTGATTCCTTCGATCCTAAGCTGAGGGAGGTGAGCAAATAATGGCATTACTGGAAGTAAGAAATTTAAAAACTCAGTTTCCGACGGCTGCAGGTGTTGTGAAAGCCGTAGATGATGTTTCATTTGATCTGGAGAGAGGCGATGTATTAGGCATCGTTGGAGAGTCAGGTTCCGGAAAATCCGTTACTGCTTATTCGATCCTACAGATCTTAACACCTCCGGGAATCATTGCGGAAGGCAGCATTAAATTCGACGGAGAAGAGTTAGTCGGAGCAAAAGAAGATGTGCTTCGTTCTGTCCGTGGAAATAAGATCAGTATCATTTTCCAGGATCCGATGACAAGCCTGAATCCGGTTTACACGATCGGAAACCAGTTGATTGAAGCAATCACACTTCATACCAAGAGAAATAAACAGGAAGCTGCTGAACGTGCTGCTGAACTGATCGATCTGGTTGGTATCAATGATCCGAAAAAGAGACTGAAACAGTATCCGTTTGAGCTTTCCGGCGGTATGCGCCAGCGTGTTATGATCGCTATGGCACTTGCCTGCGAGCCGGATCTTCTGATCGCAGATGAACCGACCACCGCTTTGGACGTGACGATTCAGTCCCAGATCCTGGAACTGATGAAAACACTGCAGAAGCAGTTCAACATGGCAATCATTCTGATCACACATGACCTTGGTGTTGTAGCCGGTATGTGCGATAAGATCAACGTTATGTATGCAGGCCGACTGATCGAAAGCGGAACAGCAGATGATATTTTCTATAACCCGAAACATGAATATACCAAGGGACTGTTAACATCTATTCCGAATATCGCAAATGATGATAAGGTCCGTCTGGAACCAATCACAGGAACTCCGGTTGACCTTCTGGTCATGCCGGAAGGTTGTGCATTTTCCCCGCGCTGCAAAAACGCGATGAAGATCTGTCTGACGGAAAAACCGGAAGTGATGGATTTTGGCGGCGGGCACTGTGCTTCCTGCTGGATGAACGTTCTGGAAGAGTATAAAAAATCGCAGAAGGAGGAGGAATAAAGATGGAAGATAAATACCTCCTTACCGTTAAAGATTTAAAGATGTATTTTAACGTGAACTCCGGTCTGTTTTCTTCTAAACAGCTGAAAGCAGTAGACGGCGTCACGTTTTCGATCAAAAAAGGAGAGACCCTCGGTCTGGTTGGGGAATCCGGCTGTGGAAAGACAACGGTCGGACGGTCTATCATGCATCTTTATAAACCGACTGGCGGCGAGATTGTTTTTAATGACCGCCTGATCAAAAGCAATGCGGATATCAAGTTTCTCCGCAGTAAGATGCAGATGGTGTTTCAGGATCCGTATTCTTCACTGGATCCGCGTATGACGGTCGGTGACATTATTGGAGAACCGCTGGATGTCCATAATAAGGGATTATCCAAATCTGAGAAGAGTGACCGGATCAAAGAGCTGATGGATTCTGTCGGACTTTCTTCGGAGCATGCAACCAGATATGTCCACGAGTTTTCCGGCGGACAGCGACAGAGGATCGGTATTGCAAGAGCGCTTGCAATGGATCCGGATATGATCATCTGCGATGAGCCGGTTTCTGCACTGGACGTTTCCATTCAGGCACAGGTCATCAACATGTTTGAGGATCTGCAGAGAGACCGGGAACTGACCTACTTGTTTATCGCACACGATATCTCAGTCGTGAAGCATATTTCAGACAGGATCGCGGTCATGTATCTGGGCCGGATGGTAGAGATCGCAGATGCAAACGAACTGTATCACGATCCGCGTCATCCTTATTCACAGTCTCTTCTTTCCGCTGTCCCTATTGCGGATCCGAAGGAAGAAAGAGCACGCCAGAGGATCGTTCTGGAAGGTGATGTTCCAAGTCCTTTGAATATGCCTAGCGGATGTCCGTTTAGAACCAGATGCAAATATGCGCAGCCGGACTGCGCAGAGGCAGCACCGGGACTGACCGAGATATCACCGGGACATTTTGTGGCCTGCCATCATCATCTGTAAGTAGATGATCTGCTCGCATCGGGGCGCTTTGTGACGGCTTTGTCAGCCCCCGTATAATGATTGATTTTCGGGCAGAAATGGGTATATAATCGTGCCAAAGTATCGCCAGATACTTTAGATAAATTTTTTGCAAAAGATTTAAGGAGGAAAAGCAATGAAAAAATTACTGGCAGTGGTTCTGGCTGTTGCCGTAGTTGGTTGCCTTGCAGCTTGTGGACAGAAACCTGCTCCTGAACCAGCTGGATCTGGCTCTGGTTCTGGTTCTGCAGCACCGGTAGAGAAGGCAGTCAACGTCGGCCTCGACGCAGTCTATGGACCAAACGGCGATCAGTATTGGAGCGCTTATGATGAGATCATCAAAAAAGTGAAAACAACTGCTGATATGACCGAGCGTGCTTCATACATGTATGAAGCAGAGTCATGGATCAAGGATACATGGACAATCCTTCCATTGTATTACTACACGAATCCATACCTTTGCAGCACAAGTCTGAAAGATTATATCTATTCACCACTTGGCTGGGTATCCTATAAGTACGCTTACATGGATACAGGTTTAGCAGACATCACAGTCAACTTCTCTTCTGATCCGGAAACCATGGACCCGGCTCTGAACAGCTCTGTTGACGGCGCTGTTATGCTGACCAACTCTTTCGCAGGACTTTACGGCTATGACACCGACATGAACATCATTCCGGAGTGCGCAGAAGAAGTTGTCGCTCCTACAGCTCTTGAAGGCGGAAAATATCAGTACGTCATCAAACTGAAAGATGGTCTGAAATGGTCTGACGGTGTTGACATGAAAGCTTCTGATTTCGAGTACGCTTGGAAGAGAGCAGCTGATCCTGCAACCGCAGCTGATTATCAGTATATGTTCGACGTAATCGATGGATATTCTGATGACGAGACCTGCAACCTGAACGTTACTGCTGATGATGCAGCAGGCACAATTACGATCGTAACCAGCGCTTACTGCGCATACTTCGATCAGTTAATGGCATTCCCGACATACTTCCCGGTACGCCAGGATGTTGTTGAGAATGACAGCTGGGCAACCAGTGCAGCAACCTATGTTTCCAATGGTCCTTTCAAGATGAAAGACTGGACAGTTGGTTCCGAGATCGTGTTCGAGAAGAACCCGAACTACTGGGATGCTGCTAATGTAAAACTGAACTCCATTAAGTTCTTCCTGTCCAACGATGATGACGCTATCTACGCTAACTTCACAAACGGAACAATTCAGTACACCACGACAGTTCCTGTTTCTCAGATTCCTGTCCTGAAAGCTGATCCTACCCGTATGAACGTAGACTTCTTCATTGGCGACTATATTGGAACCTACTTCTTAGAGGTGAACGTAAACTGGAGCTTCAAGCCAGGTCTGGCAGTTACTTCCGATACAGCAGAAGCTTGGGAAGGCTGGACTCCGGCACAGAACGCAGAGGTTCGTCACGCACTGGCACTCCTCATCGATCGTAACTACATCGTTGAGCAGGTTACTGCAGGCGGACAGCTTCCGGCATACGGATTCGTACCAGCAGGTATGGATGACGGAACCGGCACAGAGTTCAGAAGCGCTGCCGATCCGTGGTGGAGCGTTGACCCTGCTGACTACGAAGCTAACAAAGCTGAGGCAGTTGAGATCCTGAAGAAGTACTATACATTTGACGAAGCAACCGGCAAGTTCACAGACTTCCCGAAATTCGAGTATAGTGCTAACCCGACATCCGGCAACCTGGCTATCTGTGCAGCTATCCAGGATATGTGGGATGACTACGGAATCGAAGTTGATGTTGACCAGCGTGACTGGGCTGTTATCCAGACAGCACTTACCGCAGGCGACTTCACACTTTCCAGACTGGGCTGGATCGCTGACTACAACGATCCTGTAAACTTCCTGGAGATCCTTGTTTCCGCATCCGGCAACAACCATCCACACCTTGGAAGAGCACAGTAAGAAAGATTGAAACCGAATAAGGTTTAGGCCATCAGGCCAAGTGAAAGCGGGAGCTGAATGCTCCCGCTTTTTTCTTAACACGATTGCTTCTGTTTATGATATAGTTAATCCAACATTAATAAAACGGAGGCTGTTAAAATGGCAGAAAAAAAGAAAAATGAATTAAAAGAAAAGTTGTTTTACAAACCGGGCAATGGCTATGACGGATTAAGCGCTGCAGAAGAGAAAAAGATGAACGCTTACTGTGAAGGCTACAAGGATTTTCTGGATCATGGAAAGACAGAGCGGCTTTGTGTGGATTACTGCATCAAGCTGGCAAAGGGCAAAGGATTTAAAGAGTATAAAGCCGGCATGAAGCTGAAAGCAGGAGACAAAGTATACTTTAACAATCGCGGCAAAGCTATCATGCTTGCAGTCATGGGTACGGAAGGCCTTGAGAAAGGCATCAACCTGACGGCAGCTCATACCGATGCACCTCGTCTGGACCTGAAGCCGAATCCGCTTTATGAAGATGCTGAACTGGCTTATCTTAAGACCCACCATTATGGCGGTATCCGGAAATATCAGTGGCTGGCAAGAACACTGGAGCTTCACGGAGTTGTTATCCTGAAGAACGGCAAGAGTGTTGCAGTCAACATTGGCGGGGATGAAGGAGATCCGCAGTTCATTATTGAGGACCTGCTTCCGCATTTGAGAAAACCTTCTGATAAAGAGATCCTGGATCAGGCAGTGCCGTCCGAGATCTTAAACGTGCTGGTCGGATCCCGTCCGATCGGTGATAAAGAAGATTCCGAGCGCGTGAAATTAAACATTCTGAAAATTTTAAATGAAAAATACGGCCTGGTAGAAGAGGACTTTATCTCTGCGGAGCTGGAGGTGGTTCCGGCAGGAAAGGCAAGAGATGTCGGATTTGACCGCAGCCTCATTGCAGCCTACGGTCATGATGACAGAGTCTGTGCATATGCAGAAATGGCGGGTCTGTTCGATGCAAAGAACCTGAAGAAGACTGGAGTCTGCATTTTTGCCGATAAAGAAGAGATTGGGTCTGTTGGTGTGACAGGCATGATCAGTGAAGCATTTGAGTGGTTTATAGGCGATCTGTGCAAAACACAGAAAGTAGATATCCGTGACTGCTTTGCAAATTCCTTCTGTGTAAGTGCAGATGTTACAGCAGCCTATGATCCGAACTATGCAGAGGTCTTTGAAGCTCGTAATGATTCCAAGATCAATCACGGCGTAGCATTCTGTAAATATACCGGACATGGCGGAAAAGGCGGTGCTTCTGATGCATCTGCAGAGGTGGTCGGAAAGCTGCGCAAGCTGATGAATGATAATGGTGTTGTATGGCAGATGACCCAGATGGGCAAGAACGAGCAGGGCGGCGGTGGCACCGTTGCACTGGATCTGGCAAACCGCAATATCGATACCATCGATGCCGGCGTACCAGTTCTGGCAATGCATGCACCGATCGAGACTGTTGCTAAGTTTGACTGCTATATGACTTACAAATGCATGAAGACGGTGTTTGAAAAAGCCTGAAAGGTGTATTTATGGCAGGGAAGAGTAAAAGAGACGATGCCCATGAAAGAGCGGTAGAGGAAGCCAGAGAACAGATCCGCGCGGAGCTGCGGGGTGAGTCGGGCGGAAAAAGCGGCAAGTCAGGGAAAAGTGGCAAGAGCAATAAATACGGATATGGCGCCGGTTCTGCCAGAGGCAGAACCGGAAAGCTGATCCCGTTTATCGGAGGTCTGATCATCGGACTGATCGTTGGAGCATTGCTGCTGCTTTTAATAGGCAACGCATCGCAGACGATGTTTTTTGGCACCAATCATACCTCGACGACCAATGCAGATACTGTTTTTCAACAGGGGATGCTTGGCACTTATACGGCGGCAGATTTTGAAAAAGCAATTTTAGGAGAAGCTTCACGTCATAAAGAGCTGGTCGTCAAAGAACAGCCGATTGAGATTCCTACTACGATTACTCGGGCAGGTCTTGGAAATCTGCAGATCTTCTCTAAGGTGCAAAACGTTTATTACTACGGAACCGGCGTTTACACCATTTCTCTAGCGGAACTGGATGCAAGCAATATTCGGGTAGATGAGGAAAATCAGAAGATTCGGGTCATGATCCCGCACGCCTGTCTGCAGTATATCAATCCAAACCTGGATCTGACCATGTTTGAAGAAGCGGGCAGAGGGCTTTTGGCATTCGGCGACATTAAAATGACCACTCAGGAGCAGAACAGTCTGCAGCAGTCTGTGGTGGAAAGTATGCGGGAGAGGCTCACCCAGGAGGATATGTATATCGGAGCGGATGAGTTTGCCAAAGTCAGCGCCTGGGAAATTTTCCAGCCTCTGGTAGCATCGGTTTCTCCATCTTACCTGCTGGAGATCATGTTTGATGAGAATACCTTTCATCAGGACTTAACACACTAAATATATTAAACATAATAAGAAAGAGGAGAAGAATTTTCTTCTCCTCTTTTTGGATTCGGTATTGCGCAAAGCGCTTCTTTTTAGTGGAAGTATCTCTGAAGCAGTCCTTCGAATGCTTTTCCAT
>JAGCAK010000084.1 GCA_017652745.1 Lachnospiraceae bacterium | reverse complement strand
TATGCTTTTGCATAAACTGTTTTCATAGTGTCCCCTTTCGATGCTTTTGTTTTCTATCTATGCCTGCACTGTAGCCTAGGGTCAGGAGGAGTCGTTAACACTTATAAAGTTGTGGGGTCACAACTAAAATTTTGATTTCCATTTAGACTTTTGATAGAATGTTTAGACAGACTCAAACGTTTATTGAAACAGAACAACATGGTGACATCATGAATCAATTGGACATATATTGCTTTACTTCGATTGCCCGCACAAAAAGCTTTTCCATTACTGCGCGTGAACTGATGATCTCGCAGCAGGCCGTCAGCAATCATATCAAAACGCTCGAAGAAGAAATTGGTTATACCCTGTTCTTTCGATATGGGCAAAGTGCCACTCTTACAAAAGCAGGGGAGATCTTTCTGGATTATCTGATCAAGCGCGATCAGCTGATCTCCGATTTTTTCAAAGAAAACAACGAAAAGAAAGAAACGGATCCGTTCTTTATTGCATGGACGCAATGGGCGGGCTGTCCTTCGATCGCGGAAAAACTGCTGAAGGAGTTTCGACAGGAATATCCCGACGATCTGTTTCTGATCGGAGACATGCCGGCTGAGAAAGTCAAAGAAGCCATTCGTGAGAAAAAAATCGATATTCTGTTCACGTCCCAATATTCAGTGGATTATATGTCGATGTCCTGGGAGCATACTTTCATCTGCTCGCAGGAGGTCTACCTGGTACACAGCAAGAGGATCGAATATGACATGGATGACCTGGGTAAATATCCGTTCTTTGCTATTCCGGCAGGCGAGACCAACGAGCATATGATCGTCGAAAATGCGAAGAACACTTGTGCGCGCATGGGGTTTGTTCCGAAGAACGTGATCATCTGCAACGACATCGGTTCTGCCTACTTGAATGTCCTGACAATGGACGGGCTTTCGTTCGGCGCGGAAAATACGACAAAACTTCCAATGGAGAATTTTAAACTGACACCGACCGGCATCTATTCGGATTATATGATGTGTTCTCCATTCTATCCGCAGGACCCTTCCGTTGCGCGTTTTATCAGTTTTATTAAAGAAAAGATCAAAACGATCCCTCACAGATCGATCAAGGAGGCAGGACAATGACACAGATTCAACTGGAATGTTTCCTCTCAGCAGCTTTAAACGGATCTCTCTCCACCGCAGCGAAAAGTCTGTTCCTTTCCACGCAAGTGGTCAGTCAGCACATTCAGCATCTGGAGGCAGAAGTCGATCATCAGCTTTTCGTCCGTACTAAGAACGGCGTGACTCTGACTGATTACGGACAGAAGTTTTTTAATCTGGCATCTGAATGGTCCGTGCTTTACAAAGATGCGATCCGGAATATCGAAGAGTATTATGTCGGTCTTGCATCTTCCCTCAGCATAGGTCTTTCCGAATACGTAGATTACATGGGAGAGATCAGTAGTCCGATTGTTGCTTTTACTGCCTCACATAAAAACATCCTGATCAACGGAAACCATTATAAGAGCTCCGATCTGTTGAAACAGATCGAAGAAAAAACGCTGGATATCGCAATTATCCCGGACAGCCAGATCGTCTCCGGCGGAGATTTCGAAGTGGCACCTTTTGCCAAGGAAAACCTGCAGCTTTATATTTCCGCAGATATCAAGGATAAAAAGAATCTGAAGATCGGAAGCAAAGAACTGGATAAGATTGTTAAAGAAGTTCCGCAGCTGAACACTAGTTACGGTGTGTGGACAGATAAGGAGTGGGAAGAAGTCTCCAACCGGATGAGCTTGTCACAGAATTATCGTCCTCAGCGGTTTTATGAACTCCCGAATTTCCGCTCTGTTGCCGTGACGCTGCGAAGCTTCCCTGCCTCTGCGGTCTGCGATGCCCGCTTTGGCTATAAGGTTGGAAAGTCGATCTTCCGAACTCCGCTGAACACAGAATCCTGGCTTTGCTGTGTATGGCACAAACAGAATGAAAACCGTCTGATCCGCGAGTTTGCTGATCATATGATCAACTATTATGGAGAAGCAAAATAATACGAGACGAAATCATAAATGAAAATATGGCCGCCCCTTTAGGGACGGCCATATTTTCTGTTTTAAAAGATTTAGGAGAAGAAAGTAAAAAGTATGTATTCTATGGCTGGCCCGGTGCGCCTTCTGCACCCGGACCTCCAGGACCGAATCCATCCGGAGGAGGACCTCCCGGGCCACCTGGACCTCCTGGTCCGCCAGGGCCGCCCATCATTCCGTTCTGGATTTCCATTTCAATGTATTTGTCGCTGATCGTGTAGCTTCCGTCTTCTGCAACATCAAGCCATCCGATCAGGTTAAATGCAACATCCGTGATCACGGCACCGCTGACCGGATCATCCTGTGTTGCGCCAACGATATAGTAAAGCTGTCCGTTCATGGTGAAGTCTGCGTACTTGCCCATACACTCATTTCGGTATGTCTGTCCAATCACCCAGTCACTGGAATCAACTCTTCCAACAGACCCTCCACTGGTCAGGTCACCGGCTTCTTTTGCGGTTCCGTCATAAGGCTGACCGTTTACATAAAGGGTTGCGCCGCCACTTACATTAATTGTTCCGTTGTTAACCAGTCCTTTAATGTAGCAGTCTTTATCGATATTCCATACAGCTCCTTCTTCCAGTGTGAC
>JAGCAK010000083.1 GCA_017652745.1 Lachnospiraceae bacterium | reverse complement strand
CTTACACACAGAAACTGATCGCTGCTATTACAGATGAGACCAAGAAGAACGTGGATGTGCAGGGCGATCCGGCACTGGAAGTAAAAGATCTTTCCGTCTATTATCTGCGCAAGTCCAACAAGCTTGGCGAGAAGGCGACCAAGAAAGTGATCTGCGAGAACATGAGCTTTACTGTGAAAAAAGGTGAGATCCTGGGACTGGTCGGAAAGAGCGGATCGGGAAAGAGCAGTATTTCCCGCGCCATTTTAGGACTTCATAAAGATTACACGGGTGATATAATACATTATACAGAACATCCGCAGATGATCTTCCAGGACAGCGCAGCATCGCTGAATCCGGCACGGAAGATAGGCTGGATCCTGGAGGAACCGCTGAAGGTTATGGAAAAACGCGATGGGATCAAGATGACAAAAAAAGAGCGGAAGCAGAAAGTCATCGAAATGCTGGAGCGCGTAGAGATCAGCGGCGATCACTATGACCGCTATCCGCGGCAGTTATCCGGCGGGCAGAAGCAGCGTGTAAATATTGCGCTGGCTCTGATGAGCGGCAGCAAGTTTATCATCGCGGACGAGCCGGTCTCTGCATTGGACGTGACCATTCAGGAACAGATTCTGGAACTCTTGCTGAAACTGCAGAAGGAATTTGATCTGTCTATGCTGTTTATCTCACATGATAAGAATGTTGTGGAACGTGTATGCGACCGCGTCATCCGCATGGAAGACTGGCAGAAATAAAAGTCCTGTTTTGAAATATTAACGTGGAAAGTTTTTAAATAGAGAAGTTAGGAGGAACATTATGAGTATTGGTCAGGCAAAAGAATTAGGAGGAGCCAAATTTAAAGAACAGTGGGGCCCTTCCGTACTGGCAGTCCTGCTTGCTGCTGCAGCAATTATCGTTGCAACGGTCGCAGTCCTTGGTCTTGGCGGACTGATCATCGCAGGCCCGGCTGCTGTTGGTCTGATGTATGTGTATTATCAGAACATCAACGGTGAAAAGATTGTTTATACAGACATGCTTCATCCGATCAAAACGAATTTCGGTGAAGTTGTATTAGGCTATCTGCTGAAGATGCTTTTTGTTGCAGGTCCTTTCATTCTGGTTGGTACTGCAATTGCTTCCATGGCAGGATTTCTGTTTCTTATTCCGGTTGTCGCAATTATATTTATTGTACTTCTTTTAATCGCCGCTTGCGTGGCATTCGTCATCATCAGCCTGCATCTGATGCTGGTGGAGTATATCCTGATGCGTGAAGAGGATGCAAAAGGATGGGAAGCTGTCAAACGCAGCAAACGTTACATGGCAGGCAACAAAGGAAGAATGTTCGGATTCGAACTTTCCTTCATCGGCTGGTGGATCCTGGTTGGTGTTTTCTTCCCGCTGGCACTTTTTGTTGTTCCTTATTATCTTACATCCAAGCTTTACTTCCTGGGCAGCATCTATGAGGCAGGTGTAGCGATGGACAACGCACCGGCACCAAGATTTGTAGAGCCGGCACCGCAGTATTTCGAAGCAGCACCTCAGTATGAAGCACCTCAGTATGATGCTGAACCGCAGCAGTTCGAGGCTGAACCACAGACCTTTGAAGCTGCCTCACAGCAATTCGAGGCAGCACCACAGCAGGAAGGCGAGTTTAAGTACTGTGGACAATGCGGAGCAAGAATTCCGGCACAGGCAAGCTTCTGCAGCAAATGCGGAGCACCGCAGTAAATAATTGATTGTTGATGAGGCCCCGCCATTGGGGCCTCGTATTATTTCAAAAAGGAGTTCATATGGCAAGAGAATACTGGAAGCCGGGCAACATGTTAAATCCGCTGCCGGCTGTCATGGTCAGCTGCCAGCGCCCGGGTGAAAAACCAAATATCATTACATTGGCATGGGTGGGCACTGTCTGCTCCAATCCGCCGATGGTCAGCATCTCCGTAAGACCGGAGCGCTATTCTTACGATATCATCGCCGAGACCAAAGAGTTTGTGATCAACCTGGTCGATGAAAAGAACGCGTGGGCGATGGACTGGTGCGGCGTAAAGAGCGGCCGCGACTTTGATAAATTCAAAGAGATGAACCTGACGCCGCTTCCATCAAAGACAATTGATGCGCCGGGTATCAGCGAGTGTCCGGTCTGCCTGGAATGCAAGGTGAAAGAATTCCTGAAACTGGGCAGTCATGATATGTTCGTGGCAGAGATCACGGCGGTATCGGTGGATGATTCCTACATGGACGAAAACGGCAAATTCAACATGAATGAACTTTCACTCGTTTCGTTCAGCCATGGGGAATACTTCGCACCTGGCAAGAAGGTAGGCAAGTTCGGATACAGCGTGGAAAAGAAAACCGCGAAAAAGAACACGGCGAAAAAGTCTGCAGCAAAGGCCGCCGCAAAAGCGAAAAAGAAATAAGCAGCTACAGAGGCAAAAAAAAGACGCTCATTCGAGCGTCTTTTTTAATAGTTATTGCAATTATGCATCTCTTTGTTTTTTGTTCAGGAATGCGCCGATCAGGTACAGGACCGGAAGTGCGATACCTGTGATGATCGAAATAATGATTGAACCAAAGCTTGTGCCGCCCATTGCTGAAAGTACGATACCAACGATCTGAACGATCAGAACGATAAAGCCCCAAACGATGCAAGCAACTGCCTTCTGTGGTTTGTTGCTGTTGACAACACCAACGATTCCGGTAATCAGTTCCAGAATCCCGCCGACAGCTAAGATGATTGAAGCAAGAACTAAAAGAGTTCCAACATCTGCTCCTTCAGGACCAAGATCGGATCCGCCGATTGCTAAACCTGCAATAAGTGCAACGACGCCAAGGATAATAGAAAGAGCACCGCCAATGATCATCAGAATGCCACAAACCTTAAGAAAGCCGTTTCCTCTGCTTTTTTCCATTATAGTTTCCTCCCTTTTCAGATTTGCAAGGCATCCATTAAGCCCTGCACACGGTGGCCATTATAGTACAATAGCAATGCGGGTACAAGGAAAAATAGTAGTTAATATTTGTATTATTTTTTGACGAAGATCAGGATCCCGCGGGCACTATCCGCAGGCTGCTTATGAAGGGTCAACAGCTCAATCTCCGGAAGGTCTTCCTGATCCCAGAAAGCCGGTTCCAGGCATTCTTCCGGAATAGTGAAATAAAGATGTTTATGCTCTTTTGGCGTCAGGATGAATTCTTGCGAAATTAGTTCTTTCCAGGTATCACTTGCCCTTCCCCAGAGCGTGACGCGAAGCGGATATTCATTTTCAGCGTCATTTCGTACGCCGCCTAAAACATTCAGCGGCTTTCCGATCTTCGCCTCACGTGAAGAGGGGATCACACCTATGTAGCTGACTTTTGGTTCAGGGGACATATCTATCTTATCCTTTGCTTTTTCATTCTACGGGAAAGGTTTAAAACCTGTCAATTATCTTGTATTTGCTATGGT
>JAGCAK010000082.1 GCA_017652745.1 Lachnospiraceae bacterium | reverse complement strand
CAGCGGACGATTTCTTTCATGATCTCTCTTGTCTCATCATCAAACAAGATCACATGATCAGAATCCCATCTGACCGGTCTGGTTACATGAAGGGCGATTCGGTCATGGAACAGTAACAAGGAAGAAATTTTGTCCGATACCACTTCCGTCGGATGATAATGCCCGTTATCCATCAATGGGGTAATTCCTTTATAGTCTGCATAACTCAGGCAGAACTCTGCGTTACCCACTGTATAACTTTCCAGGCCGATGCCGAACACTTTCGACTCCAGAGTCGGGAAAACATGCTCCTTATCATACCCAATGGAGAAGATTTGATCCAGAGAATCTTTAAACCGTTCTCTCGGCCCTTTGCGGTCCGCCGGAATATCCTTATAACCATCCGGGATCCAATAGTTGATCATGCATGGCTCTCCGGTCTCTTTCGCAAAGTATTCTGCAATCCGAAGGCACGCCTTTCCATGCTCGACCCAGTACCTCCTTACATCCTCATCCGGAGAAGAAAGCGTCAGACCGTCCTTTACCATCGGATGCGCGAAAAAAGTCGGATTAAAATCCAGTCCTAAATTCCGTTCTTTCGCGAACTCCACCCAGCGGCCAAAATGCTTCGGCTGCAGGTTCTCTCTTCCAACCGTTTCGCCGTTTTCAAATATAGCATAACTGGCGTGCAGATTCAGTTTTTTCTTTCCTGGCATCAGCGAAAGAGCCTGATCGATATCCATCATCAGCTCTTCCGGAGTCCTTGCCCTGCCCGGATAATTGCCGGTCGTCTGGATTCCGCCTGAAAGTGCTTCTTTACTGTCAAAGCCAATAACGTCGTCGCCCTGCCAGCAATGGATGGATATTGTAACATGATCCAGCACGTTCAAAGCTGCTTCTGTATCAATCCCCAGCGTCTGATAGATCGCTTTTGCTTCTTCATATCTGCTCATATGGATCTCCTGTTTCTTTACTGCTCTACTATTTCGAAAGAATCGCGGATGATTCTTCTTGCCTTCCATAAATCAATCGACGGATGGTTAAACATCAGCTGCGAGATCAGGTTTCCGCAGGCAGTTGCCTCTACCGGTCCGGCGAATACTTTTTTCCCTGTCGCTGCTGCCGTCAGCTCATTCAAATACCTGTTCTGGCATCCTCCTCCGACGATGTATAGATTATCATATTTTCTGCCGGTCAGTTTCTCAATCTCCAATACCGTGTTCCGATATTCTTCCGCCAGAGACCGGTAAACGCAGTTAATGACATCGCCAATGGAAATATCTGGTTCTCCCAGACATTCCCGGATTGCCTGCACCATGTTTTCCGGAGCTACAAGACGTTCATCATTCACATTGATCAGTCCCTGAAAAAAAGATGCCCTTGCCAGAGAAACCATCTCATCGAAAGAGACTTTGCACCCTACCGGATATTTTGGATCCCCAATGCCCGCTTCCAGGTTTGCCTGAATGTTCTGGATCAGCCACATACCCATAATATTTTTCAGCACGCGGAACCGATGTTCAATACCGCCTTCATTGGTGAAATTCGCCTTTTGAAACTCCGGACCAAGCATTGGTTTCACGCTTTCTATCCCCATCAGACTCCAGGTGCCGGAAGAAAGATACAAGTCATCCGGACCGATCGGGCTGCCGCAAACGGCGCTGGCCGTATCATGCGTTGGACAGAAGATCACCATGCTGTTAAAACCCACTGTCTCCTGGATCTCCGGCAGGAGTTCTCCGACTTTGGAGGACGGCATCCGAAGAGAAGAAAAAATAGTTTCCGGATACCCCAGGGCATTCAAAAGCTCCGCATCCCATGTGCCGCTTTCTGCATGCACCAGATTCGTTGTGGTTGCATTGGTATACTCATTTTTGATTTCTCCAGTCAGCCGAAAGGCCAGATATTCCGGGATCATCAGAAAGTGTGCCGCTCTTTCCAGTTTCCCGGAGAGCTTATCGCAATACAACTGGAAGATCGTGTTAAACGGCTGATACTGGATCCCGCATCTTGCATACAGTTTTTCCGGGGAAATGATATCCCGGACGGCTTCCACAGCATTGCGTCCGTCCGGAAGAGAAGGTCTGATCGTCCGGTCATCCCGATAGGCATAGACCGGAAGCAGTTCTTTATGATCCTTGTCTAAAAGAACATAGTCAACGCCCCAGGTATCGATGGCGATCACATCCGGGCAGGCACCCTTTTCGCCGGCTTTCTTTATGCCGTTGATCACTTCTTCCACAAGATGAAAGATATCCCAGACCAGACCATCGTCTGTTCGTTTGATCCCATTTTGAAACCGGTAGATCTCCTCTGTCTGAAGATGATCTCCGTCGAAGTGTCCCAGCAGGTGCCTACCGCTGGAAGCGCCGATATCGATAGCCAGATACGTTGACATATGATTACCTGAAGTATTTTCTTAAAAAGTAAGATGGTGTGCAGCTCCATGCATGGCAGTAGCTGTTTACGATCGTTCCGCCATATGGGGATTCCGTCGGGTCATCCGGATTATATAATTCCGGGAACGTGTCAAATCCTTGTTGCACCATGGACCCCCAGTAATCCCGGATCACCTGAAGAGCCTCCTCTCTCATATCCACTTTCAGCAGGGCCTCCAGATAATAATGATAGAGATATGGAGTGACCGGTTTCACTGCATCGGTTGCGGGCAGTTTCCGCAAAATATCCCGGGCATGTTTCTTCTCAACAGCCCCTCCCAGGATCAGCCAGATCTGACTTGCCCAGGAAAGCTGTTTGTTCAGACCACTTAAATAAAATCCTGTTTCCTCATCCCGGAAGATTTTACGAGCTGATTCTATCAAAGCCTTTGCGCACTCTGCAAACTCATTCTTCTTTGAGTCGAGATGCAAAATCTCTGCAATCAGTTCTGCTGCTTGAAGAGCATATAACAGAACACCATGGGCACCGGCCTGTTTATTGAGTTCCAGTGTCCAATCCAGGAGACACCAGCCGAGTTTATCGCAGTCACAGATCACGCCGTCAGTCCCGATACTGGAAAGCGCCAAGGTGATCTGCCTGAAAGCAGGTTCTGCCAGTTCCTCCAGAGTCTTTAAATCTTCCGTTTCCAGATAATAATCCAGGAGTGTCCGGACAAACAGCAGCGAGTAATCAAACAGCTCCTGATCATCAACTTCCGGTTCAGGCTCCAGGAAAATTCCAGCTCCAATCTTACCATTCGCCATTGGCAGAGCCGCAAAAAGATACAGGCAGGCTTTTACCATATCGTAGTCTTTATAAGTTTCATAATTAGCCAGTGCCTGCAGACGAAGGTCCCCCAGCCAGAGTCTGCGGTCCCGTTTCGGACCGTCCTCAAAAACTGTCTGCATACAGTTATGAAGCGTACGGCAGGCGATACGGTCTATTTCTTTCAGATCCTCATCTCCGGAATATCCGGAAAGGACTTCATCCTTAACCCCCGACACCGCGGTCAGGCTGCAGTCCGCAATGGTAAGACTGAATTTACTGCTGATATCCAGCACTTCCACTTCAACATATCGGAATGCATAACGCCTCGGAAGTTCCAGTACGGAAGGAAGAAAATCTACATGCAGTCGTTCTTCCTGAATCCAGGAAGAACAGATCCATCCATGATAATTCTCCGCGTTTTCCGCAAACTCCTCCATACGTTCCGCGAAACGGACCTTCAGCAGGACCGGTGCATCCGGATGGCTTCCCTGGTATCCGAGATGCAGGGAAAAATAACCAACATAATGATTCCCGTAATCAAGCAGGACTTTCCCACCTTTTTTTAAAACAACAGGAAAACAATTTGCTTTTTCTTCCGCAGCACCATCATCCGTCAGGATCCTGATGGCAGGTGCCGGAGCAAGCTCTGTATAAGGGGCTTTCAGCAAAGACTTAGCTGTTGCCAGCAAAACATCCTGTTCACTTTCTGCAATATCCAGAAGCTGTGAAAAAGATTCCAGGTTCCAGTCCGCTGCCTTCACACGGGAGGCCTCTCCCAGACCGGCTACTTTCATACCCGCACGGTGTCCCGCTTCCACGCCGGAAACAGCATCCTCAACCACAAGGCATTTTTCCGGATCTACATGCAAAAACTCTGCTGCCTTAAGAAATACTTCCGGATCCGGCTTTGAATTTGTAATGTTGTTTCCATCCGAAACCGCATCAAAGTAATCTTCCAGCCCAATCTGTCTTAAAATGAACCCGGCGTTGCGGGATGATGATCCGACAGCAAGCAAAAAGTTTTTTTTGCGAAGCTCATTCAGGGTTGACCAGACTTCTTCGCTCAAGTCTTTTTCTGACATTTCCTTCAGATATTCTTTATAGATCTCATTTTTTTGCGTTGCTATTTGTTCTTTTTCCGCAGAAGACATAGAACCCTCATAGTTTTCCAGAATAATATCCAGACTTTCCATACGGGATACGCCTCTCAGACGGTTATTGATCTCACGGTCAAAAGGGATCTGCAGATCGTCTGCGATCTTCTGCCAGGCCAGATAATGATATTCGTCTGTAAAGCAGATGACTCCATCCAGGTCAAAAATAATTGCGTCGAATTTCATTCTTTTACCACCTTAAGTATTCTTTTCCGCAGAATGGATCGACCGGGCTCTTCCCTTGAAACGGGCTTCTTCCCATAATCTTTTCCACTACGGCATCAATGACATTCTCGTTATTTGAGTACGCATTGATATAGGTTTTGATCATCGGAACATCAACCAGATGATACGGATTGGCAAAACTGATGAACAAAACAGGACGTTCCTTCACAAACCACGGAACATTATTTCCATTCCCCCAGAATGTATACCAGGAGAGACGGTTGGTGACCTTATTGGATTCGTTTTCCACGTTGCCAAGATAGATCACCAGATCATATTTATCTTTGAATGTATGCACATCAAACTTCGCGGTCTCGAAGCTTTCCCGCTGATAGAGTTCCACGGAAAAACCTTCGTCCTGAAGCCGTTTTTCAAACTGATGAATGACACGGTCATTGCTCTCACATTCCCCAAGGATTTCCAAAAGCACTCTCTTCTGTTTTTCCGGATCGATCGGGAGCAGATCCTGCGTATCCTTTACCAGTGTCACAGCCCGATCCGCACTCTCTTTTGCCCATTCGGAAAAGGTCTCATTTTTTAATATGGAAAGTGCATCGCTACCAGGCACGATCTCGCCTGCTGCTTTCCGGTGCAAACCGATGGAGGCCTTTGTGGCAAGGATCCTGGTCAGCGCCTCATCCAGACGTTCTTCGGAAAGGATTCCGGATTTCAGACCGGCCATCATATATTCGTAATCTTCATCCAGATCTTTGTTAAACAGGAACATGTCACAGCCCGCTTCAATACTGAACGGAACCGCCTTTTCTCTTTCCATAGCCGAAGAAAAACCAACCATGCAGGTGGAATCCGTAATCACCAGTCCGTTAAACCCCAGTTTTTCACGCAGGAGGTTCTTTAACAGTTCCGGAGAAAGAGATGCAGGGATAAGTTCTTCCGGACAGTCCTTCTGAAAGTGTTTCTGATAAGAAGGCAATGCAATATGCCCGACCATAACAGTCTGTGCTCCGTCATTGATGAGCTCCTGATAGATCTTCCCGTAGGTCGCATCCCATTCTTCCATACTCAGGTCATTCACACTGGTCAGGATATGCTGGTCGACCTCATCGCATCCGTCACCCGGAAAATGTTTTACAGATACAAGAAGGTTTTCTTCTTTTGCTGCCCTGATATACTCTCTTGCAAATACCAGCACCTTTTCCGGATCATTTCCATAGGTCCTGACATTGGTGATTGGATTTCTCCAGTTCCGGTCAATATCGACGACAGGTGCGAAAGCCCAGTTACAGCCAACAGCAGCACCTTCTACACAACTGACCTTTCCCAATCTGTACGCGGTTTCAATGTCGTCTGTAGCGGCAGCCTGCATCTGTTTTCCAAAATTGGTCCCATCCACCGCGATACCACAGCCGCCATCTTCCAGATTGGCGCAGATAAACAGTGGGATCCGGCTGTGTTCCTGTAAATACCGGTGCGTTTCCTGCATTTCTGCAGCTTCTCCGCACCGGTATAAAATGCCTCCTATGTGCCGTCTCAACATAACCCCTTCCAGATATCCGGGATCCCCGGAATATCCAATCGGCACAAATAGCTGCCCTATCTTTTCTTCGATCAACATGGAGGCTTTCGTTTCCATGACCCATTGGATGTCTTCGTCATTTAAATAAAAAGGTTTTGCTTTCAGATCGATCATGCGCCTGCCCCTTTCGCTTTTTGGACCGGATGAAAGATTTTCTTCAACAGTCCTTCATTATTCAGATAGATCAGGAAGATCACCAGCAGGACAGCATTGATGATCGACTGCGTGGATGCACTGATCTGATTGGAAAACGCGGCAAATGTGGAATTCAGCATGGACAGGCAAAGAGCTGCCAGAAGGTATCCCAGTTTATCATTGGAATACCGGCCGATATAGCCGCCGATGAACATTGGCAAAAACGCGGTAAACATAATCCCGATCGAAGCAAAGTTCAGCTGCCCGCCATTAATATTCGTATTCCGGATCGTATTCAAAAACCCGACGATTCCCATAAGGCCTCCGCTGATCATATAGCATTTGACTGCATTTCCCACTTCTTTAATGCCGGTATTGACCGCAACTTTCTGCCCGTTCTGCAGTGCCTTATAGTCATATCCGAATCTTGTATGATCGAACAAAAGGATCATAACTGCAAGAACAGCCACAATGATGATCAGGGTCCATACCCAGGTCTTGGAAAAGGCCGCCATAGAGGCATTCTGGACTTCACCCATAATATATTTGCCTGCTGTGATCGTATAAGTGATTCCCTCAAATAAAAGCGTCATACCCAGTGACGTGATGATCGGAGGAATACGCAGGCTGACATAAACCAGACCGGAGAACAGACCGATCAGGGCACCGATGATGACAGTAAGGATGAGCATGACGATTGCGGATCCGGATCCGCCTCCCAGAATAGCGTAAGTAATTTTCGCGCTGATCGTGGAGGACAGCAAAGCCATAGATCCCAGAGAAAAATCAAATCTTCCGGAATTCAGGTTAACAGAAAGTGCAAGTGTTGTGATCATGACGATTGCCGTATAGATCATAAAATTGTTGAAACTGGTAAGGTTTGATATCATCTGCTTTCCGCCAGCAAGGCAAATGATCTCAAGCACGACCAGAAATACAACCGGAATGATTAATGTTCCCGTTATCTTGACAGCGATTCTTTTTCCATTACCTGATTTGTTCATTTGTTTTCCCTCAACACGTTTTCAGTCGTTTTCGGATCTTCTCTTCCACATCCTCCGGGACGCTGTCCGCGTCCCGGAGTCTTTTTAGGAGGAAGTCAAAACTTTTTGACTTTTTTAAAAAATTAGTTTGATTCCACCAGTGCTACGAAATCATCATAAGTTGCCGTTCCGGAGATAACCGTATCAAGCACCTCTTTGCTGAAGATCGGGTTTTCGCCGCTGTCATTCTTGACAAGGTTGTCAAATTCTTCCGCAGTTGTTGCAACACGGAATCCCTGGCTGACAGAAACAGCATTTCCTTCTGCATCACGGATCACGTTTCCGTTGATTGCATTCAGAACTAATGCGAAGACCGGTCCGATAGAAGAAGAATACTTACCAGCAAGATAAACTAAGGATCCGTCTTTCATAGAAGCGTTGTTTGCAGAGGTAAAGGAGTCAATATCACTGAAAGGAATATTAGCTGTGGACAGCTGCTGTGCAAAGAATGTTGTAGCCATACCTACAGAAAGGAATGCATCCGGATTTGCCTGGATAGCTGCATTCAGCTCATCAGCCGTTGTGTCGCCATAGCCCTGGAAATAGCTGACCAGTTCTACGCCGTTGCCCTGAACCTTAGAAAGGTCAATTCCCTGATCGCCAAAGATCTGACCAACAACTGCGCCCATGTCGCTTGTTCCGCCATAGGTTGCGCCAATGCCTGCAAGAACGCCTGCTGCACGATAAACATGCATCGGGTTCGGGATAAATGCGCCGTACATTGCAATTTTCTTTGCTCCGGTTTCAGCGAAGTACTTGCCCATTTCATAACCAGCCTGGTACTCTGTTTCCATAGATGGTCCAACCTGGCCTAAGAAATACTCATAGCCTTTGTACTGTTCATACTGAGCATCATCAAGCATACCGGAAACGATCGCGTAATAGATCTCATTCTCTTCGCAGGTCTCGATCTGAAGAGCTCTGTCAGAGCTGGACAGCGAAAGGATTGCTGCGCATCCCTGAGAAGCAAATTTCTCGATTGCGCTCTTTTCAGAAGCTGCGTCGGAAAGCTGCTCTGTGTAAACAAACTGTACATCATAGTTCGGTGCGATATAGTTCTCATAATAAGAACGGAATCCCTGAGCTTCCTCGCCGCTTACGTCAGCAACCAGGACACCGATTTTGATGCTGCCGGTTGATGGTGCCGGTGCGCTTCCGGATCCGCTTCCTGTTGGAGCTCCGCCATCAGAAGATCCGTTGCCGCATGCTGCCAGTGAGAACACGAGCATTGCGACGACTGCTACCATGCTAATCATAGTTATCAGTTTCTTTTTCATTTTTTAAACCTCCAAATAATAATTGCTGATATTTCATGCCGCATGAAAATCATGCAGCTAGTGCACTTTTTATCTCGGCAGCATATCGGTACGGTAGTTCATGGAAGTCACATAAACCGCCCCCAGGAAGAAGACCGCACTGATGATCTGCGTGATGCCATATCCTGAATTGGTGTCGATCAGGATCTTCAGGATATTGTTTAAAATAATATAGGAAAAGCCGCCGACGATCGCCGCATAGATCTTGGATCTTGCTCCTCCGGAGATCGGCATGCCTCCAAATACGATGGCGACAAAAATATTCATTCCGATTGAGCTGGCCGTCGTTGTCGTGACCGACGGAGTGTAGACAATAGTAAGGAATGCGCCCAGTCCGACTCCCAGTCCGGCCATGACAAAAGCAATAATGGCATAACGGTTATATGGGATTCCGGTCAGGGCAGCACACACCTGATTGCCGCCAAGAAATTTCTGACGCCGCCCTGTTTTCAGGAAGTTGAAAATGAGCAGACAGATCAGGAAAAAGACAGCCAGCAGGATGATCTTAAAAGGAGGAGTATCCAACGGCTTTACGACCTGGCTCGGAATGGAGATACCGCCCAGTGCTCCGCCGTTCGTAGTAATGATCTTGGCAGAAACCGCGGATAAAACCGACATCATGGCAACGGTTGTTACGAATGCCGGTATTTTGAAAACGGATGCAAGGATGGAGTTCAGTAAGGAGCATCCGACTCCAACGCCAAAAATAGAAAGGATCATCACTGCCAGACTGCCAGTGGCGTT
>JAGCAK010000081.1 GCA_017652745.1 Lachnospiraceae bacterium | reverse complement strand
GTACACCATTTTGCGATACCTTCGTAATCATGATAGATAGTCAATTCTTTTAAGCCCAGCGCTTTTGCAGTCTTCATGGCCTGTGCAGCCCCCATGATCTCTCCGGCGACATTACGCATTTCAGCAAGTTCTTCGTGAGAAAAAGCTTTCGACAGACGGATCTCCTGCGGTGATCCATCTGCATTATAGGCATCTGTAAACAAAACGATTCCATATCCGAATCGTTTTGTTGCAACATTATAACTTCCATCTACATAAGCGTGCGGCATTTGAATCCCTTAATATTTGAACAGGTAATTATCAATCTCCCAGTCGGAGACGCACATACTGTATTCATTCCATTCCCGTCTTTTAGCTTC
This sequence comes from Lachnospiraceae bacterium, assembly GCA_017652745.1. GTDB lineage: Bacteria > Bacillota > Clostridia > Lachnospirales > Lachnospiraceae > RGIG5612. The sequence continues at coordinate 31,795 of JAGCAK010000081.1, read as the reverse complement.
CACATAACGGTCGTAAATATGAGAGCCTAATACTTGTGCAATGAATGGGTCTTTTTCAACTTTATTGATTGCTTCGAACAGATTTGCCGGAAGTTTTTTTACGCCGCTGCGTGTTAACTCTCGGCGGCTCATTTCAAAAATGTTTTTATCGATGGATGCCGGAGGAACAAGTTCCTTCTGAATGCCTTCCAGACCTGCCTCCAGGCAGAGTGCAAGAGAAAGATACGGATTAGCTGAAGGATCCGGACTGCGGAGTTCAATTCGCGTACTTTGTCCGCGGCTGCTTGGAACACGGACCAGAGGAGAACGGTTCTGCGCAGACCATGCAATATAGACCGGAGCTTCAAAATCCGGCACCAGACGTTTATAGGAATTGACCAGTGGATTGGTCACAATGGAGATGCCTTCAATGTGACGCATGATCCCGGCCATAAAAGAGTAGGCTTCCTTGCTCAGACCATTTTTATCTTTGTCATCAATAAAAGCATTTCTCCCGTTTTTTGTAAGGGACATATTTAAATGCATGCCATTGCCGGCTTCATTTGAGATTGGTTTTGGCATAAAGGTGGCATACAGATTATGCTGTTCAGAAACAGTTTTCACAGCATATTTAAATGTCATGATACTGTCAGCAGCCTGTAAAGCTTCAGCGTACATGAAATCGATTTCATGCTGAGCAGGACCACATTCATGGTGAGAAGCTTCAATGACAAATCCAAGGGCTTCCAACGCCTGGACGATATCTTTTCTTGCTTCTTCTCCCAGATCATTCGGGCCCAGATCAAAATAACCACCTTTATCATAAGCATCCAGAGTCGGATTGCCTTTTTCATCATTCTTCAGTAAATAGAATTCACACTCCGGGCCGACATTAAAAACATAGCCCATTTCCGCAGCGTGCGAGAGTGCTTTGCGGAGCACGTAGCGTGGGTCGCCTTCAAATGGATTTCCATCTATTTTATAAACATCACAGATTAAGCGTGCTACCTTTCCTCGTTCCTGACCCCATGGATGAATGGCAAAAGAATCCAGATCCGGATAAAGAGCCATATCGGATTCTTCGATCCGGACAAATCCGTCAATAGAGGAGCCGTCAAAACGGATCTTGTTATCCAGGGCTTTTTCCAGCTGGCTTGGAGTAATAGAAACATTTTTCATAGCACCAAAAATATCCGTAAACTGTAAACGGATAAATCTGACGTCCTCGTCGTGCACTATTTTGTTGATCTCGTTTTTAGTGTACTTCATGGTACCTTCGAAGGTGTCTGACCCCGTGAACTTGAAAAAGGGTTAGGGCGATTTATTGATTGGACGTTAGATTAGATCATTAAAGAAAAAGTTCACGGTGCCAGACACCACAGGCCTCAGTCTCGATATTTTTTCAGATAGGGCTTCTGAAAATGAGTTGTGAAACTGACTGTTTGTCAGTACGTCATTATTTATATGACATAATGACATAAATGTCAATAGTAAATTTAAAAAATATTTAGAAATTTGACGTAACGGCAGAAAATCAATGACAAAATGACAATTATGAGCGAAAAACGAAGTAAATAGATGAGTATTTTGAGAAAAAAGAATAGAAAATGACGAAGTGACATGATAAACGTGTCAGAACGTCAGAAAAAATACTTTAAAATGGAAAAATGAGTGTAAATTTTGAAGAAAATGTAATAAAAAAATGTCAATATGACATAAAAATAATGACATATAGACAAAGAAAAATGGAAAATTATAGTATTTGCAAATAGAAAAAACCGGTATGACATAAATTTAATGTCATACCGGCATAAAATGGCTTGATCATGCGCTTATTCATCTATCTGACCGTGTGCACCCTGACCGAGTGTCTCGTCCTGAGTTTTAATCTTTCCCCAGATCAGACCGTAATAATCCTGCAAAGGAATGTTTTGCGATAATACCATCTTGTTCTGAACAACGTTACTGGTATGCTTGATGTAATCATCCAATTTTGCGTAACCGCCATAAGTTGTGATACCTTTTTCAGCATTTGCCTTGTCTATCGGGTTTTCGTAGGTCAGGGTCTTCAGAGGACCGTGATCCGCAAAGCATCTCGGAATGGTTTCTTTGGAGGTCTTCAGTTCTTCTATTGGGATGAAGGTTTCTGTTCTGTAGTCATAGTACCCATAACTGGACAGCCAGCTGTAGTCGGAGAATATGACCAGCGGCTCGGTTTCCATATCGAATACGTCTCTTCCTGCCAGCAATCGGGAATCATAGTCAAATCCAAACAAATTTGAGACAGTTGGAAGAATATCAACAGGTTGTACCGGATCTGTTACGACGATACTGTTTTCTCCCTCTAAAGATGGTGTCCAGATAACAAGTGCATTGTGATGATAATCCGGATTGATCTCCGGAGTAAAACCAAACATATTGATCAGATTTGCTTCAACGTTGAAGTAATCTACGTGACCCTTTTCATCGATGACGTAGTCATCTGAGAGACTGTATGGATAATGATCAGCGGTCATGACAATAACCGTATCCTCCAAAATCCCTGCGTCTTCCAACTGCTGCAGCAGATATTCCATGGATTTTTCAAACTCCAGGTTTGCAGCAATATAGCTCAGAACAGCATTTGTATAGTCATACCCTTTGCGCTCTGCCCATGCGCGGACTTCGGCTATATTTTTATTGACGATGAAGTTCTTCGAATCATATTTAGAGTGTCCGCTTAAAGTCATGTAATAGATATTAAACGGTGTTTTATCTATATACCGCGGGATGGAGAACTGCATCATTTCCACATCGCTTTGCGGCCAGGCAGTTCTGCCGGACAGGCCATACATACCACTCCCATTTGCCACATAGCGGGAATAACCCAGATTACAGTGCGTCAGATTGCGGTCAAAGTAATCATAGGTCCCGTTATGATATGCGATACTAGTATAGCCTTCTTTTAACAACTGATTGCCAATCGTCAGATGCATGTTGTCTCCAACCGTTTCCAACATGGAATAGTATCCGTTTGCAGGCAGAAGTCCGGTCATGATCAGGAATTCTCCTGTGGTTGTGGAACCATTCCAAAGCGGCTGATAATAGTTTTCAAAACGGATCCCGTTATTAATAAGCCGATATAGGATCGGAGTCAACTCTTTATCGACGACATATGGTGTGAAGGATTCAGCTGTGATCTGGATCAGGTTTTTTCCTTTGAACATCCCTGTGTATTCGTTCTTTTTAGCGGGCATCTGGCTCTTAACATATTTATTGATTTCCAGAACCGAATATTCTGTCGTGTGATCTGTAATATAATTAAAGTCAATGTCTGATAAATGATAGGAATCCTTGTTGCTGATCACCGGGGGATCGTTCTCGATGATAAAATGCATTTTAAACGGGTTTTTGAAAATCGCGTATAAGGTATCCAGCTTTGTAGATGTCTGCACACCGAAAAACTTTACAGATGTATCAAATGTAAACTCTCTTGTTGCAATTTTCCATGAAGGATTCAGATTGCAGATCGGGAGAGCAGCAATCACTTCGACCAGAGTAGCGATCATCAGGATCTGAACATAACCGATTCCCCGAAAACGCTGAAAACTGATTTTTCTCAGGATCAGGAAAAGAATATAGAGAAGGATCGGGATTTCAAAAATGAGGATCGTGGTCCAGTTCCCTGTTATTATCTGAAAGATATAATCGCTTGCTTCCCCGGCCACGCCGCCGGCCCCACCAAAAATACCCTGCGGTCCAATATAGATATTGAACTCAAATCCGACGAAATGAACGATCATAAATATGACACTGGCTGCCTGCAGAACGATCAAGCCAATGATATTATTGATCTTTTCGTTTTTGGTGACCGTACAGAGCATAGTAAGAAGAAGCCCCCCGACGATCGAGGCACAGATCATTGCCAGCCACCACCAGAATCCAGGAACTTCTTTTACAGAAATTATACGGAAAATTGCTTCAAAATAAATAAGCGCAGCGGGGAAAATAGCCGCGCTTATTATTTGTTTTTTGCTGTAGATCTTGCTGTGGTGCAGGAATTTTATTATGCGTTCCTTCAGCGTCATCTGGATAAGCTCCTTAATAAGCCTTTTCTTCTTTCTCTAAATATGCGAGCAGTTCATCGAAAGCAATGGTTCCGAGGTCCTGATTCTCTCCATCATCACGGCGGCGGACAGAAACGGTTTCGTTTTCCTCTTCTTTTTCGCCGACCACAAGGATGTATGGAACTCTTTCATTTCTTGCTGCACGGATTTTATAACCAATCTTTTCAGAGCGCTCATCCACCTCTGTACGGTAGCCGAGTTTTTTCAGCTTTGCTTCCACAACTTCTGCATAGCCGGTGTATTTTTCAGAGATCGGAAGGATCTTGATCTGTACCGGACTCAGCCAGAACGGGAATTTGCCGGCAAAGTGCTCGATCATAATACCGATAAAACGCTCAACGGAACCAAAGCAGACACGGTGGATCATGATCGGACGATGTGCCAGTCCATCTTTGCCGATGTATTCTGCTTCAAAACGCTGCGGAAGCTGGAAGTCCAGCTGGATCGTTCCGCACTGCCAGGTTCGGCCCAGAGAATCCTCCAGATGGAAGTCGATCTTCGGTCCATAGAATGCGCCGTCACCTTCATTTACAACATATGGAAGCCCCATGTCTTCCAGTGCGTCTCTTAAACCGTTTGTTGCAAGCTCCCATTCCTCGTCTGTGCCCATAGAGTCTTCCGGACGAGTGGAAAGTTCAACATGATATTTAAAACCAAATTTAGCATAAACTTCATCAATTAATCTAACAATATTCTTGATTTCGTAAGGAATCTGTTCAGGAGTCAGATAAATGTGAGCATCATCCTGCGTGAAACAGCGAACACGCATCAGACCATGAAGCTGACCGGATTTTTCATGACGATGTACCAGGCCGCATTCTGCCAGACGCAGCGGTAAATCTCTGTAAGAGCGAGGCTCCATTTTATAAACCAGCATACTTCCCGGGCAGTTCATTGGTTTGATCGCAAAGTCTTCTTCATCAATAACGGTGGTATACATGTTTTCACGGTAATGATCCCAGTGACCAGAGGTTTCCCAAAGCTTGCGGTCCAACATGATCGGGGTAGAGATCTCCACATAACCATCACGGTAATGCATCTTTCTCCAGAAATCGAGCAGGTTATTCTTTAAGACCATTCCTTTTGGAAGGAAGAACGGGAATCCCGGTCCTTCTTCCATTAACGTAAAGATACCAAGCTCTTTACCGAGTTTTCTGTGGTCGCGTTTCTTTGCTTCTTCGATCCGGTTCAGTTCTTCTTCCAGAGCTTCTTTGTTCGGGAAAGAAGTACCGTAAATACGAGTAAGCATTTTATTGTTTTCATTGCCGCGCCAGTAAGCGCCGGCGACCGATGTCAGCTTGAATGCCTTGATCGCGCTGGTATATGTTACATGAGGTCCTGCGCAGAGCTCCAGGTACTCTCCCTGCTGATAGAAGGAAAGGATCTCGTCTTCCGGAAGGTCATTGATCAGTTCGACTTTGTAATCCTCACCTTTTTCCTGCATGATCTTCAGCGCCTCTTCACGCTCCATGGTGAAGTGCGTGAGTTTGAGGTTTTCTTTTACGATTTTTTTCATCTCTGCTTCGATCGCGGCGAGGTTTTCATCTGTGAAATCGAAATCAAATTCGAAGTCATAGTAAAAGCCGTCTTTTATTGCCGGACCAATGGCACACTTTGTTGTCGGGTATAATCTTTTCACAGCCTGAGCCATGATATGCGATGTGGTATGACGGAACGCTTCCCTGCCTACTTCATCATCAAAAGAACATTCTTGTACGGTGCCATCCTGTAAAATAACTTTCATTGTTTTCTCCTTGATTTTTGATAAAAATACTACCCCCAAGAATAGCACAGACATCTGAAAATGTCATCAAGAAAGATATTTTTTTTCTTCTTCTTTTAATATATAATAAAAAAGATTTTTAAGGGGGAACGGATGAAGAAAGCAAAAGCTTTGCCGGTCATTTACCTCTTTCTTTTGGTATGCTTGATTTGGGTATTAAGCGGATGCCAGAAAAGAGGAGCAGAGCCGGTCACAGAAGGAACACAGAAGCATAGTACGATCCATATCGTGACAACCAATTTTCCGCTGTATGATTTTGCAAGAGCAGTCTGCGGAGATGGGAGTCAGTTTATTGAGGCAGACATCACCATGCTTTTGGCTCCGGGGATGGAAACACATTCTTATGAACCGACCCCGCAGGATATCATCAAGATCCAGGATTGCGATCTCTTTCTCTATATTGGAGGAGAAAGTGATGCATGGGTGGAAGATATCCTTTCCTCCGTGGATCAGCCGGTAAAAACTCTTCGTCTGATGGAGACGGTTGATCTTCTGGAAGAAGAAGGAGAAGAGGAAGAGACGGAATATGATGAACATATCTGGACATCACCGGCAAACGCCATCAAAATGCTGGAATCGATCCGTGATGAGATCTGCGGGATCGTCAAAGCCAGACAGACGGAAATGGACATTGATTCTTACGTGCCGATCGAGGATATGTTTGCAGAGAATGCAAACACATATATAGAGGCAGTTCAAACTCTGGATAAGGAGTTTAAGGAGTTTTTTGAATCAGTATCCACCAGGACCGTCTTTTTTGGTGACCGCTTCCCGTTCCTGTATTTTGTAAAAGAATTCGGCCTATCTTATTATGCTGCTTTTCCGGGCTGTTATGAGGGGAGCGAGCCTTCCGTTGCGGATATTACAAAACTGATCGATGAGGCCAAGGCATTGTCCGTCGATACAGTTTACTATATTGAAATGTCGAATCATCAAATAGCGGATGTGATCGCGGAATCTACAGGCATTTCCACGGCGATGATTCATTCTTGTCACAATGTGTCCAAAGAGGACTTTGAAAACCAGATCACTTACCTGGAATTGATGCATAATAATCTGGAAACATTTAAAGGTACTATGAAATAAATGCTTCAGATTCGGAATATCAGAAAAGAATATAAAACAGGGGACCTCCTGCAGAAAGCGCTGGATGATGTCAGCCTGAATCTTCGCGACAATGAATTTGTCGCTATTCTGGGACCTTCCGGTTCCGGTAAAACGACTCTGCTGAATATTATCGGAGGCCTGGACCGTTATGATGAGGGAGACCTTATCATCAACGGAACCTCGACCAAAGAGTATAAGGACCGAAACTGGGATACTTATCGAAACCATTCCGTAGGATTCGTTTTTCAAAGTTATAATCTTATTCCTCACCAGAACATCTTATCTAATGTTGAGCTGGCTCTAACCATTGGCGGCACCTCGCCAAAAGAACGGAAAGAACGGGCTCTGAAAGCATTGGAAGATGTGGGACTGGCGGATCAGATCCATAAAAAACCAAACCAGCTTTCCGGAGGGCAGATGCAGCGTGTTGCACTGGCCAGAGCGTTGGTGAATGATCCGGACATTTTGCTAGCTGATGAGCCAACAGGTGCCCTGGATACCGAAACCAGTATTCAGGTGATGGATCTTTTGAAAAAAGTGGCTGATGACCGGTTGGTCGTGATGGTGACACATAATCCGGAATTGGCAGATGAATATGCATCCAGGATCGTGAAGCTGAAAGATGGCAAGATCACGGATGATAGTATGCCATATACGGATGAACAGGTGCAGGTGGATCTTGCTGCAAAAAACGAAGATAATTCAGGAACAGGAACAAAACGGAAACGTCTGTCCGGAATGTCTTTCCTGACCTCTCTTGTATTAAGCTTCCACAACTTAAGGACCAAAAAAGGAAGGACCATTCTTACCGCTTTCGCCGGGGCAATCGGTATCATTGGCATTGCGCTGATCCTTTCGCTTTCTACCGGCGTGAACAATTATATTGATCAGATCCAAAAGGATACGCTGACCAGCTATCCAATCTCTATTACAGCTACCAGTTTTGACATGTCTGCCCTGATGGGACCTAATCCACAGAATATCCGGGAATATGAAACCGCAGAAAAACCGGAACGCGACAAGGATATGGTTTACGCAAACTATCAGGATCTGGAGCTGAACACATCTGTTAATGCAAGTATCAAGGAAAACAATCTGACCGACTTTAAGAAATACCTGGATGATCCGGAAAGCGAGATCCACCAGTATATCGGAGAACATGGAGTCGTATACTCCTACAATGTGGACTTTAAAGTATACACCTATGATAAAGATGGGAAACTGGTCGACACGGATGCGGATACCAGAAGTGAGTTTTCTTCTGAAAACAGTATTTTCGGAAATCTGGAGGAAGTCCGTTCCCTGATGCTGAGTAATATGTCTACATTGACAGGCGGCTCCGGTACGAATCACGCAGAGAACTTTGCTGAGATGCCGGCGGGCACTAACAAAGATGTCGTCAGCCCGATGATCAAGGATAATTATGATGTGGTCTATGGCAGCTGGCCGGATGCTTATGACGAGGTCGTTCTGGTGTTGAACCGGAGCAATACCTTGTTTTCCGGTACATTGTATCAGCTGGGATATCTGACAGAAAAACAATATAAAAATGCGATTGATAAAATCAAGAATCAGGAAGAAGCACAGGAGGTTCGTTTTAGCTATGAGCAGCTGATGGAGCGGACTTTCTATCTGCTATCTGCTTCTGATTATTATGAAAAACGGGATAATGGAACATTTTCTTATATAGGTGATGATAAAGCAAAACTGAAATCAGCAGCAGACAATGGTGTTGAGCTGAAGATTGTCGGTCTGGTGAAACGAAAAGAAGGATCGGATATACAAGGAATCAATGCGACGATCGGTTATACCACCCTGCTGACGGACTATCTTATCGATCATGGTTCAGAAAGCGAAGTGATCAAGGCCCAGGAAAAAACACCGGACGTGAATGTGCTGACCGGGCAAAAATTCGAGGAGACTGATCTGAAGGATTCCGAAAAAGCAAAAAAGGCAAGACAGTATGTCAATGAACTGGGGACGACAGATAAAGCGTCTTTCTTCTCGCTGGTCATGATGCTGGATTATGAAGGTGGTATGGAAGCCCTGATGACTACGCAGATGGGAGAAATAGGCGCCGTTCTTGGGCCGAATATTGAATATGCTATCCGTCAGGCGCTGAATCAGGCTGTTTACTCCGCGATTGAGTCTGCCAGGGGAGCTATTGAAGGGGCTATAGAGGAAGTAACGGGAGAAGGAATTGTACCGATTGAGATCCCGACTCTTCCGCCTGATGAAACAACAAAAGAGACTCCATCGGAAGAGCCAACTTCGGAGGAACCGACCTCGGAAGAGCCAACCTCAGAGGAACCGACCTCAGAAGAGCCAACTTCAGAAGAGCCAACTTCGGAAGAGCCAACCTCAGAAGAGCCAACTTCGGAAGAACCAACTTCAGAAGAACCGACAGAAGAAACCAGTACGCTTCCGCGGATCGACTGGGAAAAACTGCGGGAAGAACTTGAAAAACTCCCATTAGACAGGATTCCGTATTCTTTTAACTTTGGTGATAATCTGAACATTAATCTGGATCTGGGATCCGTTGCTTCCGGAATCGACTTCTCGATGGATGAAGAAGATATGGCGCAGATCGTACAGTACTGGCTGGATAATTTCGCGAAAGAAGAATCGCTGGTGCGTATTTACGAAGAATATATGGGCCGTTCCACTTATGACGATAACATGAAACAGTTCGGGCTGGTCAGCTATGATGCGCCTTCCTCTATCAGCATATACGCAGACAGCTTTGAGGCAAAAGACGGAATTTCCGCATCGATCGAGCATTATAATGCGGGCAAAGAGGAAGAAGACAAGATCATCTATACGGACTATGTGGCACTGCTTACGTCATCGATCACAACGATCATCAATGCGATCTCTTATGTACTGATTGGATTTGTGGCAGTTTCCCTTTTCGTCTCGTGTATTATGATCGGTGTCATCACAAATATATCAGTTCTGGAGCGGACAAAAGAGATAGGTGTTTTAAGAGCACTTGGAGCTTCTAAAGCGAACATTTCACAAGTGTTCAATGCAGAAACATTTATTATCGGATGTCTGTCGGGCATCATAGGCGTGGGGGTATCACTGCTGCTGATCCTTCCGATCAACTCGATCATACATGCGCTTACGGATAACCTGTCGCTGAATGCAAAACTGCCTTGGGGCAGCGCATTGATCCTGATCGTGATCAGTATCGTGATCACTATTATAGGAGGTCTGATCCCGTCCAGCAAAGCGGCAAAAAAAGACCCGGTGATCGCACTGCGGACAGAATAAAAACACGGGAAGATTCACAGTTTTTTAACTTTATAAATATAGAATGCTGTGGTAGAATCGTTTGGAATGCGAAACGATAAATCAAAATTGCGAGGTCATTACATGGAAGAAATGAAAAAAGACTTGGAAAACATGACAGAAGCTGCAGAAGAAACAGTGGCTGAGGCAGCAGAAACTGTAGAAGAAACTGCAGATAAAGCTGAGACAGCAGTAGAAGAAACAGTGGAAACTGCTGAGGAAGCAGTACAAGAAGCGGAAGCTGCCGTAGAAGCTGCAGAAGAAAAGATAGAAGAGGCAGCTGAAAAAGTAGAAGAAGCGGCCGAAAAGCTGGAGAAAGCAACTGGCAAGACAACAGAAAAGCCAGTTATCAAAAAGAAAAAGAAACTGGACAAGACAAATGTGATAGTGATCGTGGTCTGCGCAGTGATCGTCCTGGCTTGCCTTGGTTTTGTAGCTTATAAATTAAACTGGATCAAATTACCGGAAAAACCGGTCGAAGCAGAGATGGAAATGGCAGATTATTCCCGTATTGAGGTTTTGAATTCTGCCGTAGAAGTAACAGATGAAACAGTTGACAGTTATCTTCAGAGCCTGGTGCAGTCCCAAACCAAACAAATACAGGAAACAGAAGGAACAGTTGCGGAAGGGGATCTTCTGGTCATAGACTATAAAGGCAAATTAACTGCAACGGGAGAAGAATTTGCCGGCGGAACGGCAGAGAATCAATCCTGTACAGTTGGAGCGGGCAGATATATTTCAGGATTTGAAGAAGGCCTTGTTGGACAGAAGATAGGTTCGACTGTTAATGTCAACGTCGTCTTCCCGGAGGACTATAACAATACAGATCTGGCTGGAAAACCTGCCGTATTTGAGATAACGATCAAATCCAGGACCAAGAACGTAACACCGGAGCTCAATGATGATTTTGTAAAAGATTATTCTTATAACTATCTGCCGAAGCAGCTGAATACAGTAGATGAGCTGAAGGAATATGTCCGTGATTATATTTATCATTTTTATCTGCATGAAGCTATGATGCAGGATCTGCAGGCAAAACAGGTGGTGAAAACCTATGACCCTGAGCAGGAAGTAAATCTGGTGAATTACACGAAAAAATCTCTGGAATATAATGCCGCTATGTATGGATACGACGCAGATACCTATGCGCAAATGTATGGCTATACCTCTGCAGAAGACTATGCATTGGATGAAGCACATTACTATCTGAACCTGATCATGCTGATCGACCAGATCTTCAAGGATAAAGAACTGACTTATACAGATGAGGAAGTGGATCAGGCAATCGTAGAGTATATGGCAAGAAGCGGATACAACGAGACCTATACGTTAGAAGAGTTCAAGGAGCAGTCCGGGGAAGAATGGCTGTACTTATTCACAAACCTGGATTTCAAATATGATAAGGCAATGGAAGCGTTGGAAGGAAACGTAGTATTTGTAGATACTCTTTCCAGAGATGCGCAGCCGGAAACCGAACCGGAATCAGAAACGGTGCCAACACCTGATGTTTCCAGTTCCGGACAGGAATAAAAAGGCGAGTGTGGCGGAACTGGCAGACGCGCCAGACTTAGGATCTGGTGGACTTTCCGTGCAGGTTCAAGTCCTGTCACTCGCACAAGGATAGCGGAGACCTATGGCAGCAGGGTTTCCGCTATCTTCAAAAAAACTGGACAAATAAAACTTGTATCTTCATAATAAAAACACGTAAGAATGCATTTTTAAGAAAGTGAGAAAACTATGCTGAACATTCAGAAAACACAGGAAAATGATTCCATTCTTTACCAGCTGGAGGGCAGACTGGATACTGTTACAGCACCAGAGCTGGAGGCATCCCTTCAGGAGGCATTAGTAGAGACAACCAATCTGGTTCTGGATTTTGAAAAACTGGATTATATTTCTTCTGCAGGCCTTCGTGTATTGCTCTCTGCACAGAAAATCATTAACAATCAGGGAGCCATGAAAGTGATCCATGTCAATGATACCATCATGGAGATTTTCGAGGTGACCGGTTTTAACGAGATCCTGACGATCGAGTAAATCGGAGTATCATGCAAAGAAGAAAACTTAGAGGCAGCCTTATTGTACAGGTCGCTGTTCTTTTTGGGGCAAGCGTTCTTATAATAGGCCTGCTGACATTTTTTGCGCAGCGTCTTCTTTCGTATCGTAGCATCAGAAAACAGGTGGAGGTCCTTGCATCTGAAACAGCAGCGGGTGTGATGGAGTCTATCTGGGAATATCCGGCTTCAGACTGGATGATCCACTATTGGTATACGCACGCAGATGATCTGGATATTGAATATGATGTAGATTACGGACCAGGAACAAAAACAGAGGAGAAGGTCCGCCTTTTTAGTGAACGATATCCGGATATCCAGTTAAAGTATGCGAGCAGTGAGACCATAGCCTCTCTTCCGCAGGAGGATCAGAAACTATATGCGGAAATCACCTATTCCTGGCTTATTACCCGTATTAATCAAATAAAGAAAACTTATCATATAGACTTTGTTTTTTGCGTTCTGTCACAGGAACCATACACAGATCAGTTTTTCCTTTTCAGCGCTGCTGATGAGGATTCTGTACGTGGGACAGAATATGAGAATGCTTATATTTTAGGAACCAAGGCAACGGTAGGCGGAAGCCAGCAGCAAGCTATGCGGAATGCGCGGGAAAAAAGAGGTCACCTGGCAGATGCCGGAGCTTATGCCGATTATTATGCCTATATGGGGATGGATGGAGAGCAGGATGTCATAATCGGTCTGACCTTTAATATGACAGGATTAAGAAGCAATATAACAACGTCAACCAAGCAGGGAACGGGAGTAGCGGTTGCTTACCAGGTTCTTCTGTCAATGGTTGCTCTTGCTCTTCTTGCATTTTTCTTTATTCAGCCATTAAAAAAACTTCAGGAAAGTATCCGTTTATATACAGTTTCTAAAGATAGTCAAAAGGTAAAGAATACCTTGTCTGAGATTCACTCCAATAATGAACTTGGACAGCTGGCAGAGGATATTGGCATTCTGACAGAAGAAATCGACCAGTATCTGCATGATATCGAAACCATTTCTGCGGAACGGGAGAAAATGAACACCGAGCTTACCGTGGCAAGCCGTATTCAGGCTGGTATGGTTCCAAATAAGTTTCCTGCATTTCCGGATCGGGTTGATTTTGATATTTATGGCAGTATGGACCCTGCAAAGGAAGTTGGAGGCGATTTTTACGACTTCTATCTGATCGATGATGATCACTTATGCATGATCATTGCCGATGTTTCCGGCAAAGGGATTCCGGCCGCTCTTTTTATGATGGCTGCCCAGATTTCCATTGCCAATAAAGTGCGTATGGGATTATCCCCTGGGAAAGCATTGGAAAGCAGCAATGATTCTTTCATACAGAGAAACAGAGGAGAACTGTTTGTAACGATCTGGCTGGGAATTCTGGAACTGTCAACCGGAAAACTGATCGCATCTAATGCCGGACATGAGTATCCTGTCATCAAGCACAAAGACGGCCAGTATGAATTATTTAAAGATCCGCACAGTTTTGTAGTGGGCGGTATGGATGGTGTCCATTACAAAGAATATGAACTGCAGTTAGAACCAGGGTCCAAACTATTTCTTTACACGGATGGAGTCCCGGAAGCAACAGATAATGAGGAGCAGTTGTTTGGTACAGACCGCATGCTTTCTGTATTGAATAACGACATTTCTGCTTCTCCAGAGCAGACACTTAAAAATATGACAGAAGCAATTGATGCTTTTGTAGGAGAGGCAGAGCAATTTGATGATGTGACAATGCTTTGCTTAGAATACAAAGGAACAAACGCAGCGGGAAGGGAAGACATATGACATTTGAACAGACGAATCAGGGATTTGTGATCGGCCTGGAAGGACGTATCGATTCAAATAATGCAGCAGAAGTGGAAAAAGAAATCTTTACACAGCTGGAAGGAAAGGAAAATCTGCCAATCGTGATCGATGCAGAAAAACTGGATTATATTTCCAGCGCCGGTCTTCGTGTGATCCTGCATTTGAGAAAGATCAATTCTGATCTTTGTATTACGAATACCAGTTCTGCAGTCTATGAGATCCTGGAAATGACTGGCTTTACAGAAATGATGAAGGTGGAAAAAGCATACCGCATCGTTTCTGTTGAAGGTTGTGAAGAGATTGGACGCGGTGCAAATGGAACGATTTATCGTATCGATCAGGATAACGTAGTAAAGGTATACAACTTTCCAGATGCTCTGGATGATATTCAGCATGAGCGGGAAGTAGCAAAGCTAGCGCTTATTTTAGGAATCCCTACCGCTATTTCTTATGATGTTGTCAGAGTAGGAGACAGTTATGGCTCTGTTTTTGAACTTTTAAATGCCAGCTCTTTTTCCAAGATACTTGCTACACAGCCTGAGAAGATGGACTGGTGTGTTGAAGAATATGTGGAAATGCTGAAGCGCATTCACAGCACACTGGTGCCGGAAGGGAAGCTCCCGGATCTCAGGGAAACATTTTTAGACTATGCAGATTTCCTGAAAGGGCATCTGCCTGATGAACAGGTACAAAAACTACGCTCGTTAATTGAAGCAGTCCCGCATGATGACCATATGGTTCATGGTGATTACCACACCAAGAATCTGGAACTGCAGGGCGATGAGGTCCTGCTGATTGATATGGATACGCTGGCAGTCGGTCATCCGGTCTTTGAGCTGGCGTCCATGTTTAATGCATTTATTGGCTTTTCAGAACTGGACCATAACATAATCAAAGAGTTTCAGGGCTTTGACTTTGAGACATCTAAAACATTCTGGCATAAAGTCTTAGCAGCCTATCTGGGAACTGAGGATGAGGAATATATTCAAGCAGTAGAAAACAAGGTTCGGATCCTTGGCTATACGCGTCTGCTTCGCCGCGCGATCCGTCGTGATGAGATCAGTACAGAGCAGGGAAAAGAAGCCTTTGAATTTCGAAAGAAACAGCTTTTTAAACTGCTTGATGAGACCGACACACTTCTCTTTGAACGGAAAGAGGAAAAAACAGAAGCTGCAAATGAGCTAGTAGTAGATGCTGACACAGAAAAACTGGCGGAAGTTAATGCATTTATCAGCCGTTATCTGGAGGCAGCGGAGTGCTCTGTAAAGACCGAAATGGAGATACTGCTGGCGGTTGAGGAAATCTTTACCAACGTGGCATCCTATGCTTATAAAGAAGAGAAAGGAAAGGCGATTATTCGCGTCATGCTTTCCGAAAGGCCTTCTGCTATTACGATCAGTATCATTGACTGGGGCATTCCATATGATCCGCTTGCAAAGGAAGACCCTGATGTTACTTTATCTGCAGATAAAAGAGATATTGGCGGTCTGGGAGTTTTCCTGGCAAAGCAGGTAATGGATGAGATCGATTATGAGCGGACGGATGGACAGAATATTCTGACTATGAAGAAGATCCTTGCTTAATGAATGCTGATACTCCGAAAAAGAAACCAACTCTGTATAATCTTCTGATCTGGCTTGCCATTCTTGTCGGGCTTGTAGTTCTTTTTGTCATATTTGGAACCGATCAAAACGCAGTTTATATCTGTGGGAGCTTATCGCTTTTCTTTCTGGTAGTTCTGGTTGAACTTATCCTGACCTTTTTTAAACAGCTAAAATATAATCCGTATTCTTACAATACGATTTATTATATGGGGTTTGCGCTGTTTATTATCTCTATCTGCACAACCCTTATTGTTCTGACGGTTCGAATAGCATTATTCCCGTCAGTTTATTCTGTCAGAGAAATGCTGCATGGCTTACTTGATTCTGCGAAAAATTATATGATGATTTCTTCTCCGTTCATTCTGGTTTTTTCTATCGCATTATGTATTTCCAATATCTCACTGATCCGGCATGAAGGACGGCGTTTTGTCAATATCCTTGGAATCCTGCTGTCAGTTATCCTTCTGGCAGGGGAGGCAGTTATATTTGTCTTTGACCGGTTTGCCGTCGTGTCCGGAAGCATCGCCCAGATTCGTACACATGAGATTATTTTTAACCTGTTTGCGGGGATTTATTTGTACCTGGAATGCATGATGATCGGGACTATCATAGCAGATCTGATTGCGGCGCTTCACGATCCTAAAAAGGACAAGGATTTCCTGATCATTTTAGGATGCAGCATCAGGAAAGACGGAACACCGACGCCGTTATTAAAAGGACGGTGCGACCGTGCGATTGCTTTTTACCGGAAGCAGAAAGAAGAGACAGGTAAAGAATTGATCTTTATCACATCCGGCGGGCAGGGATCTGATGAAAGAATATCGGAAAGTGCCTGCATGAAACAGTATCTGCTGTCTCAGGGCATCCCGGAAAAACAGATCATAGAAGAGGATCGTTCCACAAACACCTTTGAGAATATGACTTTTTCTAAAGAAATCATACAGAAGACCGCTCCGGATGGAAAGGTTGCTTTTTCTACCACAAATTACCATGTGTTCCGCAGCGGACTTTATGCCAGACGTGTGAAACTTCCTGCTGTAGGTATGGGCGCACCTACAAAATGGTACTTTTGGCCAAATGCGGCTGTGCGCGAATTCATTGGTCTGCTAAAAGGACATAAAGGGAAACAAATCATTATCCTCAGCAGTCTGCTGGTGGCCTATCTGCTGCTGACTTTGTTTATATATCGGTAAGCAGAGTTCTTTCTTCTTCTGGAACAATTCAAGTTCCCTTTGTACAACAATAAAAACACGTCTATTAAGGGACATTTGCTTGAACTTTGAAACGTATAAAATTATAATTTAATTGCCGAAATAGGAGACACCGGTTAAACCGGGAGAGGAAATTTATGGAACGTCTGATCTGTTTTGCAGGTTTGATCATCGGCTATTTTTTCGGTTGCATAGTTGCGGCTTTCTTTGTCGGAACAGCAAAGAAGGTTGATATCCGAAAAAAAGGAAGCGGAAATCTGGGTACGACAAATGCGTTTCGTACCGTTGGTATAGGTGGTGGCATTGCGACCGGCGTGGGAGATATGCTGAAGGTCGTTATTGTTGTACTGCTGGTTTATTTTGTTGTCGTAAAAGGGTTTAAAGTCGATATCGACCGGATCCCGTTGTACTTGTATACCGGATTCGGAGCGATTCTTGGCCATGATTTTCCATTCTATCTGCATTTTAAAGGAGGAAAAGGTGTTGCACCTTCTGCAGCGCTCCTTATTATGCTGGGCGATTGGAGGATGATCGTGATCGGGATCGTTATTTTCTTTGGTATCTGTTTCCTGACCCGATATGTTTCTTTAGCATCTCTGTCTATGATGACAGTGGAATGCATTCTTTTTATCGTTTTTCTGCTGACAGGTCTGATAAAAGTGAGCCGGGGATGGTATCCTGACTGTATTATCATTATGGTGCTGCTGACGATCCTTGTTTTCTGGACTCACAGGGAAAACCTGAAACGTCTTGCGCAGGGGAAAGAAAACAAGTTCTCCTTTAAGAAGAAAGCATGAAGAAAGTATTTGATGAAATTCCTTATATTGAAGGGGAGCATATCATAATCCGTAAAATTACAGACGAAGATGCCGAAGAATTACAGGAGATGATTCAGAGCAAAAAAGTGTATCGGTATCTGCCGACTTTTTTATTTGAGCAGCAATTTACAGATATCCATGAAATGATCCGTAAACTCTACGATGAATGTTTTGCTGCAAAAGAGTCCCTGATCCTGGCTGTCTGCAAGAAAAAAGACGGGAGTTTTTGCGGTCTTGCAGAGTATTATGGTTTTAAAGATGAGATCCATCAAGTCTGTATCGGGCTTCGATTGGTAGAGAAATGCTGGGGATGCGGGATCGCGACAGAGGCAATTGCCTTAATGGTGGATTATTTATATACGCAGACGGATATAGAAATCGTCACAGCCAGTTCCATGATAGAAAATGATGCATGTACCAAAACGTTGAAAAAGAATGGTTTTTCACTGGTTAAGTCTGCCGCAGAGGAGGATTGGGGATATGACCATCCGACGCTGGCAAATAAATGGATCCGTTAAGAAAGCAGAAAAGAGGAAGAGAAAATGACATTAGGACCTATTCTTATTATTACATGTGCAGCTTTTATACTGCTTTGGCTGGTTTTTGCATTGATTTTCTATATATTTAAGGGAGTCGGAATGTATACCATCAGCCGTCGCCGCCAACTTAGCGCCAGTGCACTTGCCTGGATTCCATTCATTTCTATGTTTAAGCTTGGGCAGATCGCGGATGATGCAGTGCTCAAAAAACGCGGCAGGAGGACCCACTACGTTGCTCTTTATCCAATCTTTCTAATAGCAGGCGGTGTTCTTTCCGGCGTCAGTACTTTTTTGAATCTGGTTGCGATCCGCTTTTCACCGGAACTCGTCGATTCTATATTCCGCGGAGAAATTGATATGCTGCAGCGAAATGCGCAGGAGGCCATTTCTGATCCTGTTTTTTATATCGGACTGGCGATAGCTGCGATCAGCTATATACTCTTAGCAATTGCCTCTGTTTTTCTGAATGTCAGCTTATTCCACATATATAAAAGCTGCACGGGAAAATATATAGTGTTTTTTGTTTTGTCGTTGGTGTTTTCATTCCTTTATCCGATCTTTCTGTTTGTAGTCCGCAAAAATGACAGCCCGATCTGGTATCCGGCCGGGCCTGTACAGAAAGAAACGGATTATTATGGAACGGAAAATACATATTAAAGAGTGAGATTATTATGAAACGGATTATGCTTCGCTCCGTCTATGATGCATTTGATTATGTCATGGCACATTATGCGCCTGCAGGGATGGAGGAGATGGCTCAAAAACAAGATACCTATGTGGTGATCTCCATACAGGATACGCATACTGGAGGATTCGGGTTTGAATTCCGGACCAATAAATACTGCAAAGATGTCCTGACTCTTTATTTTGATGATACAGTGAAAGAAGTGGAAGGTGCGGTTTTGTTCAACCAGGAACATGCAAAGCAGATCATCGATTTCCTGCAGAAAAACAAAGCCGCAGAGACTTTGCTGGTGCACTGTTATGGAGGAGAATCACGTTCCAGAGCAGTAGCTGCTTTTGCTACGAAAATGCTTGGAGCAGATAACTCCCGGTATTTTGAAACCGGACATCCAAATCCTGTTGTATATGAAACTCTGGAAAAAGTCTGGGAGCAAAGAAAACGGTAGGGTCTGTTGAGGAAGCAACAATGAAAAAAAGGATTATTACGATCTTGTTAGCGATGGGGATCATCGGAGCATTTGCCGGATGCAAGAGTAATCCGGATCCTGATAACGGAATAAGTGGGTCTGATGGAGCAGGAATGAATGCTGCAGATGATCCAAGTGGCATTGATACGTTTTATTATGCATATCATGGGTCGATAGGGGGAGACTCTTATTCTTATTCCGTTACTGAGGAGGGTGGGAAGCATTTCCTGGTCTATGAGAGCATGTTGTATCCGGATTACGGAGAATTGACAAAAGAAGTCGATGAAGTCTTTCTGGATCAGCTGACGCAGCTTTATAAAGACTGTCATCTGGCCGCATGGGACGGATTTGACAAAACCAACGAATTTGTATTGGATGGAGACGGCTTTTCCCTGTCCATCACGTTTCGAGATGGACAATCACTCTCTGCATACGGCAGCAACAGCACCCCGGATGGTTATAAGGACTTTTGTGAGAAAATGGAAACACTGTTTTCCCCTCTGAAGCAGGAAATGCTGGATGAGAAAAGACAGGAGAAGATAGCGGAAGGCATATCAGGGAACCTGGATTTTATGATGGTCAATTATCTGCAAAAAGGATCATCCGGAAGCGATAAATATGAGATCTTTATCACAAAGCCGGGTGTCAGAGAGAAAAATGTTGATATACGTATTTATTCTGATAGTGGCGAACTGATTCCGGAAGGAACCTATCAATATTATGAGGCTGTGGAAGAAGATAAGATCGATTTTGCCGGAGTCCAGGCTTTGATCGAGAAATATGATCTGATCACCTGGTATAATTATGATGAGACGGATGAAGATTATGCAAATAAAGAGTGGTTCCAGATGAGTTTTGGATTTGATGATGGGAAGACTCTAAATGCCATGGGAACGAAACATCCGGAACACTATGAAGAGTTCCGGAAGGAATTCCTGGAGCTTATTATACAGATGTGCTCGCAGCTGGAGAACAAGCAGTAATAAAAAACGGAAAGTCTTTCACATGACTTTCCGTTTTTAAAAGAGAAGCCTCAAACGGGACTTGAACCTGCGACCCCTTCATTACGAGTGAAGTGCTCTACCGACTGAGCTATTGAGGCATATCACGCGTTTCCGCGGACTAAAATAAAATAGCACATCATACATGATTTTTCAATGATAAAAAAACTTCATACAAAAATCACAAAAAAGTGTTAGCACTCTCATCGAAAGAGTGCTAATATAATACCAGAGAGTTTTCGATTTCATAACGAAAACGTAAATGATGACAAAAAGGAGTGATCGACATGAGCAAAGAAAAGGGAAGCTTATCGATAAACAGTGAAAACATATTCCCTATTATTAAAAAGTGGCTGTATTCGGATCATGATATCTTTCTGAGGGAGCTTATCTCAAATGGCTGTGATGCTATCACCAAGCTTCGGAAATTGGAGATCATGGGAGAATATCAGTTCCCGGAAGGAAATCATTTTTCTATTCAGGTCATTGCGAATCCGACAAAAAAGACATTAAAGGTAATCGATAACGGAATTGGTATGACAGCAGACGAGGTCCGGGAATATATCAATCAGATCGCATTCAGCGGAGCGACAGATTTTCTGGAAAAATATAAAGATAAAGCCAATGAGGACCAGATCATTGGACATTTTGGACTGGGCTTTTATTCAGCTTTCATGGTAGCGGATAAGGTGACCATTGAGACCCTGTCCTATCAGGAAGGCGCAAAAGCCGTTTATTGGGAATGCGACGGCGGCACCGAATTTGAAATGAGCGATTCCGATAAAACGACAGTCGGTACGGAAGTGACACTGTATCTGAACGAGGATTGCTATGAGTTCAGCAATGAATACCGCGTAAAAGAAGTACTGAATAAGTATTGTTCCTTTATGCCGGAGGAGATCTACTTTGTCAATACAGATGCTGTCGGAAAAGAAACAGAAGGAGAAGAGGAGCCAAAACCGGTCAATGAGACACATCCGCTTTGGACCAAGCATCCGAATGCATGTAAAAAAGAAGATTATATTGATTTTTACCGGAGAGTCTTTAACGACTATAAAGAGCCATTGTTCTGGATCCATCTGAACATGGATTATCCGTTTAATTTAAAGGGAATCCTTTATTTCCCAAAGATCACAAATCAATACGACAGCATTGAGGGAACGATCAAACTGTATAACAATCAGGTGTTCATAGCGGATAACATCAAAGAGGTGATCCCGGAATTCCTGCTGCTTTTAAAAGGTGTGATCGATTGTCCGGATCTTCCGCTGAACGTTTCCAGAAGTGCACTGCAGAATGACGGATTTGTCAGCAAGATCTCCGATTATATCACCAAAAAAGTGGCTGATAAGCTTTCCGGTATGTATAAGACCGACAAGGAAG
Source organism: Lachnospiraceae bacterium (assembly GCA_017652745.1). Taxonomy (GTDB): domain Bacteria; phylum Bacillota; class Clostridia; order Lachnospirales; family Lachnospiraceae; genus RGIG5612. Next base: position 9,953 of record JAGCAK010000081.1, on the reverse strand, counting down.
AATATGAAAAATACTGGAATGATATTTCTCCGTTTATTAAATTTGGCTGTCTGAGGGACGAGAAATTTTCGGAGAAAATGAATGATTATGTGCTGTTCCAGAATCTCAGCGGGAAATATCTGACATTCAAGGAATGTCTGGAAGAAAACAAAGAAAAACATGAAAATACCATCTTTTATGTTTCCGACAGACGACAGCAGGGACAGTATATTGATATGTTTAAAAAGGCAAAACTGGATGCAGTCTATCTGGAGCATGTGATCGATACCAGCTACATTTCCCAGCTGGAGATGAAGAACGAGGGTGTGCAGTTCCTTCGGATCGATACAGATCTGGACCGAGTGTTCCGCAAACGGACATCGAAAAAAGATCAGGCAGAACTGGATGAGAAGGCCGGAAAACTTCAGGAGCGGCTGAGGAAACTGACCGGTAAGGAGAAACTGGAAGTATCTCTGCAAAATCTGAAAAATGCAGACGTGTCCTCCATGCTTACTGTTTCTGAGGAAAGCAAGCGAATGGAAGACATGATGATACAGATGGGCATGATGGGTATGGACAATACGGAATTTGAACAAATGCGTACCCCTGGAACGCTGGTGCTGAATAATAACAACGAACTGGTTCAGTATGTTCTTTCTCACGCAGAGGAAAATGAGGAGAACGCGGATATGGTACTGGAGCAGCTTTATGATCTGGCAAAACTTGGGAATGAACCATTGACGCCGGAGGAGATGTCGAAATTCATTGCACGTAGTAATCGTATAATGGTATTATTGACGAAGTAAAAAAAGATAGGAGAATCACTATGGCAGACGAGAAAGATTTCAGAGAACAGGAAGGCTGCAGCGAAGAAGCTTGTGCCAGCTGCGCACACGCTGACTCTTGTCCAAGTAAGAACGGACCAGAGAGCTTTTTAGAAGAACAGAATCGTTTCAGCAATATTAAGAATGTGATTGGTGTAGTCAGCGGTAAAGGTGGCGTCGGAAAATCCTTTGTGACCGGCAGCCTTGCAGTGGAACTGGCCAAAAAAGGATATAAAGTTGGTATCCTGGATGCAGATATTACCGGTCCTTCTATTCAGAAGATGTTTGGTATTAAAGGACATGCCGAGGGCAGCGAAGATGGGATCTTCCCACGAGAGACGGCTTCCGGGATTCGTATCATCAGCGTAAACATGCTTCTGGAAGATGAGGAAACCCCGGTCATTTGGAGGGGTCCGGTGCTGGCAGGAGTTGTAAAACAATTCTGGACGGATGTCATCTGGGGAGAATTGGACTACCTTCTGGTCGATCTTCCTCCGGGAACCGGTGATGTGCCGCTGACCGTATTCCAGTCTATTCCTCTGGATGGAATTGTGATCGTCACAAGCCCTCAGAGCCTGGTAACGATGATCGTGAAAAAAGCATACAACATGGCAACTGCTATGAATATTCCAGTGCTTGGCATCGTTGAGAATTATAGCTATGTAGTCTGCCCGGACTGTGGAAAGAAGATCCATGTCTTTGGCGAGAGCCATATTGAAGACATAGCTTCTGCACTCGGTCTTCCGGTACTTGGAAAGATGCCGATCATTCCGGAACAGGCCGCTTTATCCGATGAGGGCCGCTTTGAAGAGGTGGATAATCAGGCAATCGGAGAAGCTGTACGTGTGATCTCCGAGCTTGAAAAATAAATGAGGTATATGAAAAAAGCCGTACTAGTCATCTTTTTATCCATATGCACCGCTTTATGCCTGTGCAGCTGTGCTTCAGCTCCGAAAACGTCAAAGAAGAACTATGTGACGATCGGCCGTATCTGCCCGATGACGGGAGAATATGCAGAATATGCAGAGGGAACTCTGGAGACGGAAAAGGCTGCAGTTGAAGAGTTGAACCAGAGCGGGGGTATTTTTATCGATGCTTTGGAGAAAAAGCTGATGGTCCGTTATCTCCTGCGGGATTCCGGTTCAACAGAAAGAGGTGCAAAAGAAGCTGCTTTGCAGCTGATCGAAGAAGAAAACGTAGACGTGATCATTGTTTCTCACTCAGACAGTACGGTCCTTCCGGTTGCAGAGATCTGTGAGGAGAAACAGGTACCTTGTTTTTGTGTGGATGCAGATGAAACCCTTTGGGAAGCACAGGGAACACATACGTATTCTTTCCTTGTTTCAGCAGGGACTCAAGAGCAGATGGATGCTTTCCTTCCAATCTGGCAGGAAAAAGGGATCACTTCGCTGGTGATCCTCACGGATCAGGAGACCTCTGAAAATTCCTTTGCAGGAAAAGCTCTCAAGTACTGTGCTGCAAACCGGATCACGGCAAAAGAGGTCCAGTTCTCAGAAGATTATGTGAAAGCAATGCGCGATGCAAAAGCGGATGCACTGTTATGTTTTCTGGATACGGATGATTATCTGAATGCAGTGCGGATGGTCCATGATGCAGGATTGGAATTGAAATCCAGTATGCTGGTGAACGGGCATCTTTACTATGATGCATTGGAAAAAGACCCGCTCAGCAGTGCATTCGATCAGACTTATACAGCAGAAGCCTGGGCACCTTCCTTTTCTTTTACTTCCTCTCTGACAAAGCAGGATGGAAAGGATCTGGCTGACTGGTGGAACAGCGAATATATTACGCCTTGTCCGGAATCTTTGGGTTACAAACATGGTATCGTTGAAGTAACGGTGGAGACATTGAAAAGAGCAATGTCGGTGGATGCAGATTCCATCATCAAAGCTGCAGAGGAACTGAATCTGGAAACAGTCCTTGGGACGGTCCACTTTGATCAAAACCATTTTTCCGCAGTTTCCTGTGTTGCATCACAATGGGTCTATGAACCGCATTCTGTTGATAAAAGCAAATGGAGTCAGATACTGGCAATAGATGATACAGATAATTAAAGGAGAATGACATGAACAAAACGTATAAAATGACAATTGCAGGATGTGAGCGCGCGCTCCCTATTTGCAAAGCTTCTGATACGTTGTCCATCGGTGCGTTTGTTATTTTTGGAGATGTTGAATTGACGGTGGCAGCAGCAGCAGAACTTCTGAAGATCGCTCCGGAGTATGATTACATGGTAGCACCGGAGGCAAAAGCCATCCCGTTAATTCATGAAATGGCAAGACAGAGCGGACAGAATGAGTATTTTCTGGTTCGGAAAGCACCAAAGCTTTATATGAATGGCGTCTTTGAGACAACGGTGCAGTCCATTACCACAAAAGCGGAACAGAAGCTTTATATGGATGGCGCGGATGCAGAGAAGATGAAGGGAAAACGGATCCTGCTTCTGGATGATGTTATTTCTACCGGAGAATCCATTGCTGCAGTCGAAACACTGGTCGAGCAGGCAGGAGGTATTGTCGCAGGCAGAATGGCAATCCTGGCAGAAGGAGATGCTGCTGACCGGGATGATATCCTGTTTTTAGAAAAACTTCCGCTTTTTGACGGAGAGGGAAATCCAATCGAATAAATAAATTCATAAGAATGTAATATTCTCTTAATTGACACAGCCTTTTGGGCTGTGTTAATTTTTGGCAGGGTTATTATTCTCGGATGTCCTTTCGGATACCTTTATAGAAGCAGAAAACAAATGTATATGGGACAAGTAATTGCGGGGCGGTTTGAATTAGGCAGACCGTTTGAAAGCAGCGCAGCCACAGAGGTGTTTCTGGCCAGGGACCGGAAAAAGAATCAGCTGGTCATTGTAAAGTTCTTAAATGATCATAACAGCATGGAAGCAGATATCCTGCAAAATTTGCACCATGAAGGGATCATCCGGCCATTATGCTGTATGGAATCGGGTTCCAGCTTCTTATTTGTCGAAGAGTTTTACCCTGGGGTCACCCTGCGGAATTATGTGCAGAAAAGGAAGTATCTGTCAGAGAAGGAGACAATGAAGATCCTGGTGCAGATTGCAGATATATTATTCTATCTGCACACACAGAGGCCGCCGGTCATTTACAGAGATCTGAAACCGGACAATCTTCTGGTCGGAAAGGAAGGAGCTGTCAAACTGATCGATTTTAGTGCGGCGAAACAATATGTTATCCGTGAAGACCAGGATCGTATTTGCCTTGGGACAAAAGGCTATGCGGCACCGGAACAATACAAAGACAGCCGCAGCCAAAGTGATACCAGAACGGATATTTACGGATTTGGGGCAATTCTGTATTTCATGCTGACGGGCCGTGATCCGGACGGCAAAGAAAAATCATTTCAGGATGTACGTTTTCTTAGACCGGATATATCTGATTCTCTTTACAAAATACTGATTCAATGCACAAAAGCAGATCCGGAAGAGCGTTATAATGGGGCAGATGGCCTGTTGTATGATCTGACCCGCTGCAGCAGACAATAAAAAAGCTGCCCTTAAGGGCAGCTTTTTGTTTATTCGTTTATTGATAGCTTCGTGCAAAAGCAGGGGCTACTGTATAGTAAATACCCAAATTGGAAGCCACGTTCCAGGTGATAAATCCGCCATCACCAATCCCTGCATCCCAGAGGGCCTGTATCTGATCTTCCAGGAATGGAGAGGTCACCGGAATCTCCGGCTCCCAGTAAGGAACTGAATAGCAGGTGAGCCATGTTCGCGGCCGTGCCGGATTCGGCGTCCACTGCTGAGAATCATAAGCGCCTCTTGCCCAGTTGTACATGGTGGAATAACCATCTGTCCAGGTATAGGCTTCCCGTCCGAAATGATCGATATACGGCATAGAGCTGATGGCATCCACTATATTAGAGATTGCCGGCCAGTACTGTCCGTATGCTGTTACATATCCGTCTGAGCATTCACCAAAGACGTCAACGGAGAAATAAGCGCCAGCTTGATGAATGGCATCTGCAGCGTAGCGGCAGAAATTCTGGACCGCCTGTGCTTTTTCTTCTCCATAGGTATTCCTAAAGTCAGCGGCTCCGGAATCAGAGAGACCATAAGCATTTTCCGGGAACCGGACGTAGTCAAACTGAATCTCGTCAAATCCCATCTCCTGTACTGCGGAGATTGCCAGTTTAACATTATATTCCCATGCCTTCCTGGAATAAGCGGAAGGCCAGCCGGCATTCTCGCCATATTCCAGAATACATTCATCCGGATTGTCATCTGCAAAGAAACTGTCATTAAAGACCACAATACGGCCAATGGTCCAAAGTCCTGCATCTTTTGCTTTTTGAACGCCTGCTTTGTAGTCTGCATTATTATGATAAGCAGTTTCATAAGAAGAAGGGGTATAGCTGTTGGCTATTTCTGCATGGTAAGCCAGCGCACCATCTTTGATATCGATGACCACGGCATTCGCATTTGCTTCTCTGCAGCAGTCAATATAATCATCGATCACATCGATGCATCCTGCATTCAGGTAATAAGCACGGCACTCTGATGGCATCACACTGGATGTATTGACGACCTTGTCGTAATAAAAGTAATCCAGATTTCCAGGGTAGCCGCCATAAAGATCCAGCCCGTCGTAGATCTTATCTTTATTTAATTCATAGTATTCCTGGTTGACTGCATTTGCATCTTCCTGCGTATCTACCAGGTATTTTGCATAGACCCAGCCTTCAGTACCATCATCGGCTGATACCTGATACATATTGACCAGTCCTTCGGAAGAAAGAGAGTCAAAACCGGTAATGGATACGTGAGAACCTTTCCAGATGAAGCCTTTGATCGTACAGTCATCCACATCAGCAACAGGCGTGACCGATGTACGTACATATTTGTCTTTTTCCCGGACACACTCTTCCGGAGTCTCCACCAGATCACTTTCTGCAAAGTAGATCGTTGGGTCATCTTTCTCCGCATCCTCTGCCTTCTTGAGAGGTTCGTAGTTGATCTCGTCCTGCGTTACCGTCTTTCCTTTCAGGACGACTTTTGTTCCGCGGATTTCCACGCCGGAAGGAACAAGGTTGCCATCTTCATCTTTAGCATAAGTAACAACTGTCGCAGAATCAGATGCCAGATACATTTCTTTCTCCGGCTCTTCTTCCTTGCCACAGCCTGCAAGAATTAGTCCTGCAACAAGCATCAGACTGATTAACACAGATATTAATTTTTTCATATGATAATCCCCCTAAAGTGATAACCCTATTTAAGCATTTATTATTTTGAACGTCAACGGGAAAAGCTGTCAAGTAAAAATACTTGACACAGCTGACTGTTAATAGTAAGATAACCGGGCGTGTAAAGTGAGCCTATGGAAGAATTTGTGAAACGATCATTATTATATGATTTTTACGGAGATCTGCTGACGGAACATCAGAAGGAGATCTACGGCGCATATGTTATGGACAATCTTTCTTATGCGGAGATCGCACAGGAGTATGATATCAGCCGGCAGGGGGTACATGACCTGGTCCGCAGAGTTGAGGGGATCCTGGAAGAATATGAAAACAAGCTGCAGCTGGTGGAAAAGTTTCAGGAAGTGAAACAAAAAGTAAAAGAAATTGAAGACTGCAGAAGCCTGCAGGAGGCAAAACAGGCGGCAGAGAATATTTTAGAATTATTATAATATGGCATTTGAAAACTTATCGGATAAATTACAGAACGTTTTTAAGAAACTGCGCGGAAAAGGAATCCTGACCGAGGCTGATGTTGATGTGGCTTTAAAAGAAGTCCGGATGGCCCTTCTGGAAGCAGACGTAAACTTTAAGATCGTGAAGCAGTTTAATGCTGCTGTGAAAGAGCGTGCTATCGGCGAAGACGTCATGAAGAGTCTGACACCGGGACAGATGGTGATCAAGATCGTCAACGAAGAACTGGTCAGCCTGATGGGCGGTGAAGCGGCGGAACTGGAACTTCTTCCGGGCATGGCTAAAACGATCATTATGATGGTTGGTCTGCAGGGTTCCGGTAAAACCACAACAGCTGCCAAGCTGGCAGGAAAATTAAAAGAACAGGGGAAACGTCCTCTGTTGGTGGCTTGTGATATTTACCGTCCTGCTGCAATCGAACAGCTGCGGATCAATGCGGAAAAGGTGGATGTCCCTCTGTTTGAGATGGGAACCGATAAAAAAGCTTCTGCGATCGCGCAGGCTGCAATTCAGTTTGCGACAGACAATAATAAGAATGTGATCATTATCGATACCGCAGGTCGTCTGCAGATCGATGAAGATATGATGCAGGAACTGGAAGAAATCAAGAAAACAGTTGATGTGACCAGAACGCTTCTGGTCGTAGATGCCATGACTGGCCAGGATGCAGTCAATATCGCACAGGGGTTTGCTGACCGGATCGGAATTGATGGAGTGATCCTGACAAAACTGGATGGCGACGCCAGAGGCGGTGCAGCTCTTTCTGTTAGAGCAGTGACCGGCGTTCCGATCATCTATGCCGGTATGGGAGAAAAGCTTACCGATCTGGAGCAGTTTTATCCGGATCGTATGGCCAGCCGAATCCTTGGTATGGGCGACGTGTTATCCCTGATCGAAAAGGCAGAAGCTGCAGTGGATGAAGAAGAAGCCCGGGATATGGCGGAGCGTCTCAAAAAGAATGAGATCAATTTTGAGGATTATCTGGTCTCTATGAAACAGATGAAACAGATGGGCGGTCTGGCTGAAGTATTAAAGATGATGCCGGGATTTAGCAGCAGCTCATTGATGATCGACGATACGAAACTAGCCCGGATGGAAGCTATTATTTCTTCTATGACGATCAAAGAAAGACGAAATCCAAAAATCCTGAATGTCTCCCGCAAGAATCGTATTGCGAAAGGTGCAGGCGTTGACATTATGGAAGTAAACCGGATGGTAAAACAGTTTGAACAGTCCAAGAAAGCCATCAAGCAGATGGGCGGATTTGGAGGCCTGATGGGCGGCAAACATGGAAAAGGCATGATGGGCATGCTTGGAAAAAGAGGTATGAAAGGGTTATTTTAATAAACAACTTTCACATAAATAAAAAACAGCGGAATACCGCGGAAAGAGGACACAAAATGGCAGTAAAAATCAGATTAACCAGAATGGGAAAGAAGAAAGCACCTTTCTACAGAATCATCGTTGCTGACGGAAGAGCTCCACGTGACGGAAGATTTATTGAGGCTATCGGAACATATGATCCGAACCAGGAGCCAAGTGCTGTAAAGATTGACAAAGAAGCAGCAGAAAAATGGCTGAAAAATGGCGCACAGCCGACTGAAGTCGTCGCTAAATTACTGAAGGCAGAGGGCATTATCAAATAAGTGAGGTGACGGAATGAAAGAGTTAGTAGAAGTCATTGCTAAAGCTCTTGTCGATTCACCGGATGAAGTTGTCGTTACCGAAAGAAAAGAAGACGACGGAACGATCGTTATTGAACTGCGTGTTGCAAAAGACGATATGGGAAAAGTAATTGGCAAAAAGGGCCGTATAGCAAAATCCATACGGGCCGTTGTGAAGACCGCTGCCATGAAGCAGAATCTCAAGACGGTAGTGGATATTGTTGAATAACCATTTATGGAACAGTTTTTACGGATCGGTGTTATCACCTCTACACATGGAATAAAGGGCGAAGTCAAAGTCTTTCCGACCACTGACTCGCCCAGGCGATTCCGTGAAGTCAAAGATGTTGTGATCAAGACCGAAACAAAAGAAATCCGGACAGAAGTAGCAGGGGCCAGGTTTTTCAAAAATCTGGCTATTGTTCAATTTACCTGTTTTTCCAGTCCGGAGGAGGCTGCCAAATATACGGGAGCAGAGATTTATATTGACCGTAAGGATGGCCAGCCATTAGAAGAAGGAGAATACTATATCGCAGACCTGATCGGCTGTATCGTGATAGATGAGGATGGGAACCAGCTGGGGACAGTCCGGGATGTGCTGCAGACAGGGGCGAATGATGTATATGTGGTAGGATGCGGTGTGCCGGACGCAAAAGGACTGCGGGAGAAAGAGATCCTGCTTCCGGTGATCAAGGACTGCATCAAACAGGTGGACATAGAAAAGGGAGAGATCCTTGTCCACATTCTGCCAGGGTTATTGGATTAATGCATTTTCATATTCTGACTTTATTTCCGGAAATGATATCTTCTGGTCTGAATACCAGTATCATAGGGCGGGCCCAGGAGGCCGGTCTCATTTCTGTTAATATCGTTAATATCCGTGATTATACATTGGAAAAACACGGTCATGTAGACGACGCCCCTTATGGAGGAGGCGCCGGCATGGTCATGCAGTGCCAGCCTATTTATGATGCCTATATTGATGTCATGGGGACTCTGGCAGCAGGAAAAGTCAACGCTTATGCAAAAGCGAATGGATTGAGCTTTGAAGAAGCACTGCTGGACCCGGCCTTCCAGGCAATGAGCTTTCAAAAGCCGAAGGTGATCTATACCTCTCCGGCAGGAAAGGTTTTTCATCAGCAGATGGCAAAGGAACTGGCAAACGAAGAGGATTTGATCATTTTATGCGGGCATTATGAAGGCGTAGATGAAAGGGTGCTGGAAATCATGGAGGCAGAGCCGGTGTCTATCGGAGATTATGTGCTGACAGGGGGAGAACTCCCTGCCATGGTCATGGTGGATGCCATCAGCCGAATGATCCCGGATGTGCTGACTAACGCAGACTCAAAAGAGGAAGAGAGCTTTTCCCGCGTTCGTCCGAAAGAAGAGTTTACCCGCAAAGCAAGAAAAGAAGTATATGGAGATTTGATTCATCCGGACGCGAAGGAAGAAATCACACTGCTGGAATATCCGCAGTATACCCGCCCGGAAGTTTTTATGGGCAGAAAGGTGCCGGAAGTGCTTTTATCCGGCGACCATGCCAAAATAGAGCAATGGAGAAGGAAGCAGTCACTGGAACGAACAAAAAAGATTCGTCCGGATCTGTTGGATTAAAAGGAGACAAACATGAAAACAGCAGAAAGATTTTTAAAATACGTTAGCTTTGATACACAATCAGATGAAGAAAGCCAAAGCATTCCATCGACCGCCAAACAGAAAGTATTAGGGGAATATCTGGTCAATGAAATGAAGGAAATGGGCCTTTCCGATGCGCGGATGG
>JAGCAK010000080.1 GCA_017652745.1 Lachnospiraceae bacterium | reverse complement strand
GCCCGGTTTTTTTGGTTTCAATTTCTGCGAGGCAGAATAAAGATGCCCGGCCTTACATGTTGTTATGAAAATTACGATCCTTACTATCTGTCCGGAACAATTCGGCGACTTTCAGAAGACGCCGCTGATTGCGCGTGCAGTGGAAGCAGGACTTCTTGATCTATCTGTCCTGGATATTCGAGACTATGCTCCGGGGAGCTTCCGTCATGTGGATGACTCCCCATATGGCGGCGGTGCGGGAATGATCCTGCGATGCCAGCCGGTATTAGATGCACTGGAAGCGGTTCGCACTCCGCTCAGTCATGTCGCAATTCTGGCGCCGATCGGCAAACCCTATGTGCAGGCAGATGCACATCGTCTTGCTGCCATGGACGAGCTGGTCCTGATCTGCGGTCATTATGAGGGGATGGACGCAAGAATCTATCCGTATGCGGATGAGATCATATCTATTGGTGATTATATTCTGACTGGCGGCGAGCTGCCGGCGATGGTGATCTGCGATTCGCTCATGCGCCTGGTTGAAGGATCGATGAAAAAAGAGAGTACTATGGAAGAGTCTTTTGAAGAAGGGCTCCTGGAATATCCGCAGTATACCAGACCGGCGGATTATAAAGGGCAGAAAGTCCCGGAAGTACTCTTATCCGGGGATCACGAAGCAATCCGGAAATGGCGGCAGGAAGAAGCCCTGCGCATAACAAAGGAGCGCCGTCCGGACCTGCTGAAATAGATTTCAAAACGTACAAAAAAAGAAGCTGCCGTTAGGGCAGCTTCTCTTTTGTTTCACGATCTTATTTTTTAACCGGATGGGATTTTGGATCATTGTACATCGGTCTTTTGATATAGCTGGTGTGCAGCAGAGCATGTGCCTTATGGCTTCCCGGCTCACTCAGAAATTCATCGTACAAAGCAATGATGTCCGGATTTTCATGGGACTTCCGCAGTGGACGTTCTTTATCCAGATCATATAGAGCTTTTGCACGAAGAGCCTTGATATCCACAAAGTTGCGCACTTCAGCAGGCTGCCGTGGCTGGCCTCCGCCATTTACGCAGCCGCCCGGGCAGCACATGACTTCGATGAAGTGGTAATTCTTTTCGCCGCTCTTGACCATGTTCAGCACCTTGTTGGCATTTGCGGTTCCGGAGCAGACGCAGATGTTCACGTCCATGCCGGCCACATTGTAAGTTGCTTCTTTGATGCCGTCAGTTCCGCGGATCTCTGTGAATTCTACATTCTCCAGCTCTTTTCCGGTCAGTTTTTCCACAGCCGTCCGGAGTGCAGCCTCCATAACGCCGCCGGTTGCACCAAAGATGACACCTGCGCCAGTGGATTTTCCGAGCGGATCATCAAACACGCCTTCTTTTGGCAGTGCCAGGAAGTCGATGTTTGCACGTTTGATCATTCTTGCCAGTTCTCTGGTTGTGATCGCGATGTCTACATCAGGAACGCCGTTTGCTGCCTGGTCGTCTCTGCCAATCTCAAATTTCTTTGCGGTACATGGCATCACACTGACCATAACGATATCTTTTGGATCGATGCCGGCTTTCTCTGCATAATAAGACTTGGCAATCGCACCAAACATCTGCTGCGGTGATTTGCAGCTGGAAAGATGCGGGATCATGTCCGGATGATAATGCTCACAGTACTTGATCCATCCTGGCGAGCAGGATGTGATAAGCGGGAGTTTTCCTCCGTTCTGGACTCTTTGGATGAATTCATTTGCTTCTTCCATGATGGTCAGGTCGGCAGCGAAGTTGGTATCAAATACTTTTGCAAAACCTAACGCACGCAGTGCATTGATCATTTGTCCTTCTACGCCTACGCCAACCGGAAGCCCGAATTCCTCTCCAAGACCTGCACGGACAGAAGGTGCCACCTGCACGATCACATGCTTGGTTGGATCTTCAATTGCACTGAATACATCAAACGTATTGTCCTTTTCTGCAAGAGCACCCGTCGGGCAGACTGTGATGCACTGTCCGCAGCATACGCAGCTGGTATCTGCCAGCTTCATATTGAACGGGCTGCCGATATTGGTGTTGAATCCTCTCTCGTTCGGGCCGATGACGCCGACGCCCTGATACTTTTCGCAGACCGCCGTGCACCTTCTGCAAAGGATACATTTATTATTGTCGCGAACCAGATGGACAGCGGATCCATCCAGGTCGTACATCGGTTTTTCGCCGTCGTAAATGGAGTCTTCCCGGATGTCATACAGGCGGCAGAGGGACTGCAGTTCGCAGTTGCCGCTGCGGACACAGGAAAGACACTCTCTGTTATGGTTGGATAACAGAAGCTGCAGATTCTTCACGCGGGAGTCAATGACTCGTTTGGTATGCGTAAAGATCTCCATGCCTTCCGAAACCGGATACACACAGGAAGTGACCAGACCTTTGGCGCCTTTGACTTCCACGACGCACATACGGCATGCACCAATCTCATTGACCTCTTTCAGAAAGCAGAGAGTCGGAATGTGGATGTTTGCCATGCGTGCTGCTTCCAGGATGGTAATGCCTTCCGGCACCTGGTAATCAACATTGTTGATCTTAATATTAACATCAGCCATTTTTCTCTCCTCCTTTCTCAGACTACTTCTACAGCTTCCTGCTTACATGCGGAGATACAGGTTCCGCAGCGAATGCAGATTTCAGGGTTAATGACATGAGGTTTTCTTAATGTGCCGAAGATTGCGCCGGTCGGACATTTGCTCTGGCAAAGTCCACAGCCCACGCAAAGGTGCGGATTGATGCTGAAAACAAGCAGATCCTTGCAGACACCTGCCGGACACTTTTTGTTCTTGATATGTGCCTCATATTCATGACGGAAGTAGCGCAGAGTAGAAAGGACCGGATTCGGAGCTGTCTGGCCAAGTCCGCAGAGGGCGTCTTCTTTGATATAAGTTGCCAGTTCTTCCAGATGCTCAAGATCCTTCATCGTTGCGTTGCCGCTGGTAATCTTTTCCATGATCTCCAGGAGACGTCTGGTTCCGATACGGCATGGTGTACATTTGCCGCAGGATTCATCAACTGTGAACTCCAGGAAGAATTTCGCAATATCGACCATGCAGTTATCTTCATCCATAACGATCAGACCGCCGGAACCCATCATGGAGCCGATGGCGATCAGGTTGTCGTAATCGATCGGAACTTCGTAGTTTTCTTTTGAAATACAGCCGCCGGACGGACCGCCGGTCTGTGCAGCTTTGAACGCTTTGCCATTCGGAATGCCGCCGCCGATCTCTTCTATGACTTCACGCAGCGTAGTTCCCATTTCAATCTCCACAAGGCCGGTGTTGTTGATCTTGCCGCCCAATGCGAAGACTTTGGTTCCTTTGGACTTCTCAGTTCCCATGGAGGAGAACCATTCTGCACCATTCAGGATGATCCGCGGGATATTTGCCCAGGTCTCTACGTTGTTTAAAATAGTAGGCTGCTGGAACAGACCTTTGACTGCCGGGAATGGCGGACGAGGTCTCGGCTCACCGCGGTTTCCTTCAATCGAGGTCATCAGTGCAGTTTCCTCGCCGCAGACAAATGCGCCGGAGCCTAACCGCAGGTCAATATCAAAGCTGAAGTCAGTTCCAAAGATATTGTCTCCCAGCAGGCCCAGTTCTTTCGCCTGGTCGATCGCGATGCGAAGACGCGCAATAGCGGTCGGGTATTCTGCTCTGACGTAGATGTAACCCATGGATGCGCCAATTGCATAGCCGGCAATGGCCATTGCCTCTAATACTGCATGCGGATCACCTTCCAGGACCGCACGGTCCATGAATGCACCAGGATCGCCTTCGTCTGCATTACAGCAGACATATTTCTGTACGTTGCCGCGATTGCCGCTGGCAAATTTCCATTTCAAACCGGTTGGGAATCCGGCACCACCGCGTCCGCGGAGACCGGAATCCAGCATGGTCTGGATCACATCGTCCGGGGACATGGTCGTTAAGACTTTCCCCAATGCCTGATAGCCATCTGTTGCGATATACTGATCGATCTGTTCCGGATCGATCCGCCCGCAGTTACGCAGCGCGATGCGGTGCTGTTTTTTATAAAAGATGGTCTCTTCCAGACAGGTGGCGATTTCATCTTCTCCGGAAGGAAGAACTGTCCCGACCAGATAATCCGGAACCGGAGTTCCGCCGAGCAGATGCTCTTTATAAATGATCTCGGCTTTTTCCGGGGTTACTTTGACATAAGTTGTTTTTTGGTGATCCGGCGTAATGACTTCCACGATTGGCTCATATTGGCAAATGCCGATACAGCCGGTCTTGGATACGCTGATCTTTTCATTTCCTGCAGCCAGTTCGGTCAATTTCTCCATAACAGGAACAGCTCCGCTGGCGATACCGCAGGTTGCTAAGCCTACAAGAACGCGGATGGTTTCGGTGGATTCCAAAACATCCGATAAAACGCGTTCTTTGATGCTGTTTAAATCTTGCAGTTTCATCGAATCTCCTCCTTGTTATTGATATTTTGATATGATTTCCGGCACTTCTGCAGGAAGGACCCGCCCATATACATCATCATTGATCAGCATGACCGGAGCCAGGCCGCATGCGCCGATGCAGCGGCAGGTATCCAGGGAAAACTTCCTGTCGCTGGTGCATTGGCCAGGTTCGATACTTAAGGTCTCCTGAATGCAGTCAAGAACCTTCCGGGACCCTTTGACATAGCAGGCAGTTCCCAGACAGACAGAGATTTCATAATCTCCCTTTGGATATAAGTTGAAGAATGAATAGAACGTCACAACCCCATATATTTTTTCCAGCGGGACATCCATTGCTTTCGCGACTGCCATCTGTACCTCGATCGGCAGATAGCCATAGATATCCTGGGCTTGCTGGAGAACAGGGATGAGAGCGCCTTTTTCGTCTTTGTACTTTTCGATAATGGCCTGCAGTCGTTCCTGAAGGGCAGGATCATTATTGAAAGGTACTGCGTTTTGTGCAGCTTTCATGCAGCCTCCTTCCTGAGTGTTTTATCCCCATACGAATTATTATAAAAATACCAAATGTATTATAGCAAAAGATAATACCAATCTCCAATGAAAAAGTGGACTTTTATAAATATTTTTTGCAGGGAACAAGATAATTCTGTTTGTTGTATTCTCCAACGAATCGTGGTATGATAGCCCTCGCAACGGAAGTGTAGCTCAGCTGGGATGAGCGTTCGCCTCACACGCGAGAGGTCACGGGTTCGAGCCCCGTCACTTCCACTTTCCAAAGAGCCCAGCAGGTTTTGCCTGCCGGGCTCTTTTTCATAATGATGGAAGTTGAAAGAGACATATTATTAGCAAAATCAGGTGGTGTGATATGAGATTTGTCATTCAAAGAGTAAAAAAAGCATCGGTCACAGTCTATGAAGAGGACGCAGCAGGAAAAGTTCTGTCGGAGGGAAAAGTCACCGGGTCGATCGAGAAGGGATACATGGTCCTTGTCGGCGCCTGCCAGAGCGATACCAAAGAGATTGCGGATAAGATGGTGCGGAAGATGTTGGGGCTTCGAATCTTTGAAGATGCGGAAGGCAAAACCAATCTTTCTCTGGAAAGTGTGGGCGGAAAGCTCCTTTTAGTTTCGCAGTTCACGCTTTATGCGGACTGCCGGAAAGGAAACAGGCCAAGCTTTCTTGGCGCGGGAGATCCGGCACATGCAGAGGATCTTTACAATTATGTGGTTGGTCAGTGCCGTGCGGCAGGCTTTGAGGTGCAGACAGGGGTCTTTGGTGCAGAGATGGATGTGGAGCTGGTAAATGACGGACCGTTTACCATCATTTTGGATTCCGATTCTCTGTAGGCAGTTGTCTTGCCTTTTTTGAGGTGTTATACTAATTGGCAGGATTGGGAGAGTAAAAATTGGAGGAGAAGGTAACATGAAACTGACACCAAGAGAAAACTATCTTCGTATGCTGAACCATGAGATCCCGGAGTATGTTCCGTCATCTTATGACAATTTCCGCGATATGGTCAGCGAAGAACTTTTAACGCCGGTGTTTGCCCCGGGCGGCAAGGTCATCACATCTTTCGGCGTAGAATATCTGGGAAGTCCGGAATTCGGTTATGGCGCAACGCCAAACCCAAACAAGATCATCTGTCCGGAAATCACTGAATGGGATAAATACATTATCAAACCGGATGTCTCCGACCGCGACTGGGAATCTTATTACAAGGCTCAGGAAGGAAGGTGGGATCGGACAAACCATCTGCTTTCTATCGGAGGATCGGATTACTGGCTGACGGCGGTTTCCTTTATGGGATTTGAGAATACAGTCATTGCGATGTATGAGGAACCGGATGCTTTCAAAGAGATGCTGGAATATGTTTCTGAGTTCTATCTGGAAGTTATGAAACAGGAAATCTATTACTGCAAACCGGATCTCTTCGGAATGATGGATGACGATGCTGCTTATCATGCACCGTTCTTCTCACTGGATATGTACCGTGAATTCTTCAAGCCGCTGCAGCAGAAGCATATCGACCTTGCAAAGGAAAACGGCATGCTTGTAACACGTCATGACTGCGGCAAATGTGAACAGTTCGTTCCGGACTGGATCGAGATGGATGTCCGCGCATGGAACCCTGCACAGGTCTCCAATGACCTTGTCGGTATTAAGAAAAAATACGGCAATAAAATTGCACTGGAAGGCGCATGGGACAGCCAGGGAGAATTAGGCCGAGCTGATTGT
>JAGCAK010000010.1 GCA_017652745.1 Lachnospiraceae bacterium | reverse complement strand
GATGTGAAACCTGCCGATACGTCTGCAGATATAAGCGCATCAGCAGATAAGACGCCTTTGACTCTGGCGGTCGCGCGGGATGAGGCATTCTGCTTTTATTATGAGGCAAATATGCGTGCATTCCGTAAAAGAGGTGTGGAAATCCGGTACTTCTCACCGCTTCATGACGAGGCACTACCTCCGGAGGCAGACGGCATTTTATTAGGCGGAGGCTATCCGGAGCTGTATGCAAAGGAACTGAGTGAGAATGAAAGTATGAAAGCATCCATCCGCAGCGCAATTGAAGGCGGCATACCGTCGCTGGCTGAGTGCGGGGGTTTTATGTATCTGCATGAATCGATGGAAGATCAGGAAGGCTGCAGTTATCCGATGGTTGGTCTTGTAAAAGGGGCTGTGCAGTTTAAAGGAAAACTGGTAAGATTTGGTTATGTAGAACTGACAGAAAAGCAGCCATGCTTCCTGCAGGAAGGTCAATCGATCAAAGCACATGAATTCCACTATTATGATTCGACCAATAACGGGGTGGCTGTTACGGCCCTGAAACCGGTTACGGGTAGAAGTTGGGAATGCATTCACGAGGGAGAGGCATATTTTTGGGGCTTCCCGCATCTATATTATCCGTCCAATGAAGAATTCACGGAACATTTTGTAAAGGTAATGAAGGAGAGGAAACAGTAATGGAACATTCATCAAAGTTCTTTATGAATACCGCATGTCAGTATTTTCCGTGTCATGACCGGGAGGGAGATTTTAACTGTCTGTTTTGCTATTGCCCGATGTATACCTACAAAGACTGTCTTGGAAATCCTACTTATAAGGAATCAAAGGGAAAAACCATTAAAGTTTGTACAAAGTGTTCCTTCCCGCATGATCCGGATCACTATGATGCCATCATGCAGTTTTTGAGGGAGCACAGGTAAAGAAAGGACAGGTAGTATATGAGTAATTTAGTTGCATACTTCAGCGCTTCAGGAGTTACAAGAAAAGAAGCGGAAAAGCTGGCAGAGAAACTTGGTGCAGATCTTTATGAGATCAAGCCGCAGGTTCCGTATACCAAAGAGGATTTGGATTGGAGAAACAAGGATTCCCGCAGTTCAGTGGAAATGGCAGATCTTTCTTTCCGCCCGGCCATTGTAGATGATGATGCTCACGTGGAAAAATATGACACCATCTATTTGGGGTTCCCGATCTGGTGGCATATTGCACCGACGATCGTCAACACCTTCCTGGAGAAATATGATTTCTCCAATAAGAAGATCATCCTGTTTGCGACCTCTGGCAGCAGCGGCTGGGGCGATACCGCGAAAGAACTGAAAGGCAGTGTCGATCCAAGCTGCATCATTGAAGAATCAACCGTAAACGGAAGGTAAGTTATGGAACGGGTACTGATTGCTTATTATTCGTTTGAGGGACATACAGAAAAGATTGCAGAGGAAATTGCAGCGCGGGTCCGTCAGAGCGGCGGGGAAGCAGATCTTCTGCGGATACGTGTTAAAAAGGAACCGCCTCATGCAGGAATGGGAAAGTTTATGGTCGGCGGCTGGATGGCGTTGACGCAAAAAGACCCGGGGATCCTGAATGAAGAGGTAAGTCTGGATGGCTATGACAGGATCTTTCTTGGCATGCCGGTCTGGGCAGGTAATGCGCCGGGTGCCATTGCAGCCTTTATCCGTAAAACGAATCCGCAAGGGAAAAATTTTTATCTTTTTGCCGTATCCGGCGGCGGAGAAGATAAAAAAACAATAAGTAAAACCATAAACAATCTGCAGGGCAACCAGGTTGTAAAGACGATCAGTCTGCAACAGGGTGGATTGACAGATGTTCTTGATGCGTTTGTGGACGCGCCTGTTTCACAAGATCTTCTGGATGAGGTTCAAAAGTATATCGACGAGAATTACGAAGATTTCGAAGCAGAGGAAACAGTGGCAGAAGCACCGGAAGCCCTTTCCCGGCAGGCGCTGCCGCAGGAGTATTCTTTTGATGCGGTTGAAGCTTCAAATAGGGAAGCTATACCGCTGGGTGATGCAGCTCCACCTGCAGCACGTCCGCGTGAAGCAATGCCTGCAGCAGCGGCAAATTATGTTGGTATGGCACCGGCAGCATTTGAGCTGGATGAAGGCTTTTCCGAGCTGCTTTTCCAGTTGATCGATGAACGGGGATGGAAAGACGCTGACTGCTATAAAAAGGCAAACGTCAGCAAGCAGGTCTTTTCCAATATCCGCAGCAATCCGCAGTATCTTCCATCTAAGACAACGGTTCTGGCACTTGCCATTGCGTTAGAACTGGATCTGGATGAAACCAAAAAGCTGCTGGAACGGGCAGGATATGCTATTTCCCACAGCAGTCTGGCAGACGTGATCGTAGAATACTTCATTATTCATAAACGTTACAACATCTACGAGATCAATCAGGCGCTTTTCGAGCATGATCAGAAAATCCTGGGATCCAGATAAAAGTCAAATGTGAATTGACCAAATAGAATCATCTTTTTCATAAAATGTGGCTGTAAAACAAAACAGCCACATTTTTTATGTGAGAGATGATCAGGAGGAAAAGAACATGGAAAAGAACAATACCACAGAACTCGTTTTTATTTTAGATCGCAGCGGATCAATGAGCGGACTGGAAGGCGATACGATTGGCGGATTCAACAGCATGATCGAGGAGCAGAAGGAAAAGGACGGCGCCTGCTATGTCACAACGATCCTCTTCAATGACCGGTCGTTAACCATTCATGACAGGATCCCGTTAACAGAAGTACCGAAGATGACCCGTGATGATTACCGCGTCTGCGGATGTACCGCGTTGATCGATGCCATCGGCGCAGCCATTGAACACACAGAGATGATCCACAAATATGTCCGGAAAGAGGACGTCCCTGCACATACCTTATTTATGATCACAACTGATGGCCTGGAAAATGCCAGCACAAAGTATTCCAGTAAAGAAGTGAAACGGATGATCGAGCAGAAGAAAGAAAAAGAAGGATGGGAATTTGTCTTCATCGGTGCCAACATTGATGCGGTAGAGACTGCCAGACATTTCGGGATCCAGGAAGACAGGGTTGCCAACTATCATGCAGATAAAGTAGGAACCGGCGTTGTCTACAGAGCAATGTCTGCTGTTGTAGGGAATATGCGGAATGGATGTGATTACTGCAGTGAGGACCTTGAAGAA
Source organism: Lachnospiraceae bacterium (assembly GCA_017652745.1). GTDB lineage: Bacteria > Bacillota > Clostridia > Lachnospirales > Lachnospiraceae > RGIG5612. The sequence goes on along the minus strand of JAGCAK010000010.1, from coordinate 11,459 downwards.
GTGAGAAAAGATTACAAGAGCAGAAGAAAATAATAAATGCAGAGAGTCTATCGTTTAGGCGGTGAGTACAGGGCCAAAGGAGGATATTATCCCCTTTGGCCCTTACTTTTGTATATGGTTTTAAATCTGAAAGCGAAAGGTCATAGGAGAGGGGCTTCGAAAAGCAATGAAAAAAATATTTCATATATAAAAGGCGGCCAAGAAATATGCATCATTTATACACAAATTGCGTTTTTATGCAAAATAACGGAAAAATCTGAAAAAATAAACGAATTTTATGCATAAAAGGGGTTGCATTATTAAAAACCCGTGCTATAATACACAACAAGAATTTACATTATATGCACAAAAATTGCATAAAACAGACAAAAATATACAAATTAGATGAATAAAGGAGCGAAGAAATGAAAAAGGAAGATATCAAAAAAGTTGTACTGGCATATTCAGGAGGATTAGACACATCCATCATCATTCCATGGCTGAAAGAGAACTATAACAACTGTGAAGTCATTGCTGTTTCCGGCAATGTTGGACAGGGAGACGAGCTGGAAGGGCTGGAAGAAAAAGCAATTAAGACGGGTGCTTCCAAATTATATGTACTGGATCTGACCGAAGAATATGTTGATGATTATATTATCCCGACCATGAAAGCCGGTGCTATTTATGAAGAATATCTTCTGGGCACCAGCCATGCACGGCCATGTATCGCGAAAGGTCTGGTGGAGATCGCGCTGAAAGAAGGCGCAGACGCCATCTGCCATGGCTGCACCGGTAAAGGAAACGATCAGGTGCGTTTTGAACTGGCCATCAAACACTTTGCTCCGGAAATGCCGATCATCGCTCCTTGGAGGGAGTGGGACATCAAATCCAGGGAAGAAGAGATCGATTATGCGGAAGCGCACAACATTCCGCTGAAGATCAATAGGGAGACCAATTATTCCAAAGATAAAAACCTGTGGCATTTATCTCATGAGGGCCTGGATCTGGAAGATACCGGAAATGAACCGCTGTATGAAAAAGAAGGATTCCTGGAAATGGGCGTTTCACCGCTTCAGGCACCAGATGAGCCAACGTATATCACCATGGATTTTGAAGAAGGAAAACCGGTGGCACTGAATGGCGAAAAGATGACTGCAAAACAGATCATTCTGAAACTGAACGAACTGGGTGGAGCAAACGGAATTGGTCTATTAGATATAGTAGAGAACCGGCTGGTCGGTATGAAATGCCGTGGCGTTTATGAAACACCTGGCGGAACTATTCTGTATAAGGCACATGAGTATTTAGAGAGCGTCTGCCTGGACAAAATGACACTGCATGAGAAGCAAAAAATCGCAATCACCTTTGCAGAATTAGTCTATAATGGTCAATGGTTTACGCCTCTTCGGGAAGCACTTTCTGCTTTTGTGGATAAAACACAGGAGCATGTGACCGGACAGGTGAAACTGAAACTCTACAAAGGCAATATCATCAAAGCCGGCGTATGGAGTGACTATTCTCTTTACAGCGAAGACATTGCAACCTTCGGAGAAAGTGATTACAACCAGAAAGACGCAGAAGGATTTATCAATCTGTATGGTCTTCCGATCAAGGTGCAGGCGATGGTCGATGCAAAGAATAAATAAAAAACAAAGAGGCATGATCGCATGAAAAAAGTGTTTATTGACGGAAGTGCAGGAACGACCGGATTAAAAGTAGCAGCAAGACTGAGCGAAAGAAAAGATATTGCTGTGATCACATTGGATGATGCAGTGCGGAAAGATGTCAGCGCTCGTAAGGATGCGATGAATCAGGCAGATGTGGTCTTCCTTTGTCTTCCGGATGATGCGGCAATCGAAGCAGTTCCGCTGGTGGAAAATGAGAATACCGTGATCATTGATACTTCCACCGCACACCGGGTCGCTGAAGGCTGGACTTATGGATTTGCAGAGCTGTCCGGCCTGCGCGAGCAGATCCAAACAGCAAAGCTGATCGCTAATCCGGGATGCCATGCCAGCGGATTTTTGTCTTTGGCAACACCGCTGACAGAAAATAAGATCATCCCAAAAGAAATGCAGCTTTCCTGCTTTTCCCTGACCGGATACTCCGGCGGTGGCAAGAAAATGATCGCAGAGTATGAAGCAGAAGGAAGAAATGTACTTCTGGATGCGCCAAGACTGTACGGCTTAACGCAGATGCATAAGCATCTTCCGGAAATGAAGAAGATTGCGGGACTGGAAAAAGATGTGATCTTTTCCCCGATCGTAGCACCGTACTTTGCCGGGATGGAAGTAGTGATCCCAATCTCTCCGATGGAGCTTTCCGCAACGGCGGCGCAGATCAAAGAGGTCTATCAGGATTACTACAAGACAAAGATCGTTCACTTTAATGAAAAGGCGGACGAGGACGGATTCCTTTCCGCAGGCGCTTTTGCAGGGAAGGACGACATGGAGATCAGCCTGGCAGGAAATGAAGAAAGGCTGCTTCTCATCTCCCGTTTTGACAACCTGGGAAAAGGCGCATCGGGAGCAGCGATCCAGAATATGAATATCGCATTGGGAATTGAAGAATCAGAAGGTCTGGTTATATAAACAGAAAGGGCAGACAATGAAGGAAATTAAGGGCGGCGTATGTGCAGCAAAAGGATTTAAGGCAAGCGGAGTACATTGCGGGATCCGGAAAAGTAAAGATAAAAGGGATCTTTCCCTGATCTTCAGCGAGAAAAAGGCATCATGCGCTGCAGTCTATACGACAAATCTTGTAAAAGGCGCACCTCTGATCGTCACAAAAAAACATCTGGCTGACGGATCTGCGCAGGCCATTATCTGCAACAGCGGAAATGCCAATACCTGCAATGCTGATGGAATTGAGATCGCGGAAAAGATGAGTTCTCTTCTGGCACAGGAAGCAGGGATCAATGAGAACGATGTGATCGTGGCTTCCACCGGAGTGATCGGACAGCCTTTGGATATTACACCGATTGCAAAAAAGATGCCGGAACTGGTTCAGTTGCTTTCTGCAGATGGAACAGAAGATGCAACGGAAGGCATCATGACAACGGATACCGTCCCAAAGATCCTGGCAGTAGAGTTTGAGATCGGAGGAAAGACCTGCAGGATTGGCGGCATCGCAAAAGGGAGCGGCATGATCCATCCGAATATGGCAACTATGCTGGTGTTTATCACAACGGATGTGGCCATCACACCGCAGATGCTGCAGAAAGCCCTTTCAGCAGACATTGCAAACACTTTTAACATGGTCAGCGTAGACGGCGACACCTCCACTAATGATATGGTAACGGTGCTGGCAAACGGCATGGCAGAAAACGAACTGATCGAGCAGGAAGGAGAGGCCTTTGCACAATTTATGCAGGCACTCAATACGATTACAGTCGGCCTTTGCAGAATGATCGCCGGAGATGGCGAAGGAGCAACAAAACTTCTGGAATGCAAAGTCTCCCACGGCAAAGATGAAACAACCGCAAAGACAGTAGCAAAGAGCGTAATCACATCCAGCCTGTTGAAAGCAGCTATGTTTGGAGCCGATGCCAATTGGGGACGTGTCCTGTGTGCCATCGGATACAGCGGTGCTGATGTGGATATAGATAAGATCGATGTCGCATTTGAAAGTGCTAAAGGAAATATCCTGGTCTGCCAGAATGGAGCAGGCGTGGGATTTTCGGAAGAAAAAGCAAAAGAGATCTTACTGGAAAAAGAAATAGATATCCTGGTCGATCTGAAATCAGGTGACGTGGGAGCCACAGCCTGGGGATGCGATCTGACCTATGATTATGTAAAAATAAATGGTGATTACAGAACCTAATGAGGGAAAAACAATGAATGAGTATTCCAATCCGGAACGGGCGGAGATCCTGACACAGGCACTTCCGTACATCCAGCGTTACACAGGGAAAGTGGTTGTCGTGAAATATGGCGGCAACGCAATGATCAATGAGGAACTGAAACAGCAAGTCATGGAAGACATTGTTCTTCTATGGCTCATTGGCGTTAAAGTGGTTTTAGTTCACGGCGGCGGCCCGGAGATCACAGACATGATGAACAAACTGGGCAAAAAATCCGAATTCGTGGACGGGCTCCGCGTAACGGATGAAGAGACAATAGAGATTGTTCAGATGGTGCTGACGGGAAAAGTCAACAAGTCACTGGTCAATCTCCTGGAGATGAAGGGCGGCAATGCAATCGGTCTTTCCGGAACAGATGCAAGACTGATCGAAGCATCGATGAAAGATGAACGGTTAGGCTTTGTGGGAGATGTTATAAAGATCAATATCGATCCGGTCATGGGCCTTTTGGAAAGAGGATATATTCCGGTCATCTCAACTATTGGCTGCGACAAGGAAGGGAACGTCTATAACATCAATGGCGATACAGCGGCTGCACATATTGCAGGAGCGTTGGATGCAGAACGTCTGATCATGATGACAGATATCGATGGTATCCTGGAAGACATGGATGATCCGGACACACTGATCCCGGAATTGACGATCAGTGAGGCGCAGATGCTTTATGAGAAAGGCATTATCTCCGGCGGCATGATCCCTAAGGTGGACTGCTGCATCGAGGCGATCAACAAAGGTGTGAAAAACGTCGTTATACTGGATGGACGGATCTCGCATTCGATCCTGATGGAGCTGCTGACAAATGAGGGCGCCGGCACGCTGATCAAAGCAGACGAAGAAGAAATATATTAATGATAAGGAGAAATCATGGGAATCAAAGAAATCGATCAAACCTATATCGCAGGAACGTATAACCGGTTTCCGGTGGAGATTGTCAGTGGAAAGGGGTCTCTGGTTTACGATGACAATGGAAAAGAATATATCGATATGGGCAGCGGTATCGGCGTGACCGCTTTTGGCATTGCGGATGATCAGTGGCAGCAGGCGGTGATCGATCAGATCGGTAAAGTGCAGCACATGTCCAACCTTTACTATACGGAGCCTTGTGCCAAACTGGCACAGCTTTTGTGTCAGAAGAGCGGCATGAAGAAAGTGTTCTTCTGCAATTCCGGCGCGGAGGCAAACGAGACCGCGATCAAAGCAGCAAGAAAGTATTCCGCAGAGAAAAAAGGGAACGACTGTTTTACGATCATTACTTTGGTCAACAGCTTCCACGGCAGAACACTGACCACACTGGCTGCAACCGGACAGGATCATTTCCATGAGCTGTTTACACCGCTCACACCGGGGTTTGTATATGTAGATGCCGGAGACGTGGCGGGATTAAAAGAAGCGGTCGCCAACAATAAGATCGCCGGCATTATGATTGAGTGCGTGCAGGGGGAGGGCGGCGTGATCCCTCTGACAGAAGACTTTGTAAAGGCGATCGCTCAAATAGCAAAAGAAGAAGACATCCCATTGATCGTGGATGAAGTACAGACCGGCAACGGCCGGACGGGTGCGTTTTATTCTTATATGCATTTCGGTCTTCAGCCGGATATTGTTTCTACGGCAAAAGGACTGGCAGGCGGACTCCCGATCGGTGCAACACTTCTGGGTGAAAAAGTAGAAAACATTTTCGGGCCAGGAGATAACGGTTCCACGTTTGGCGGCAATCCGGTATCTTGCGCTGCAGCCGTGAGTGTAGTGGAGCGGATCGATGACGCCCTTCTGGAAGAAGTAAAAGAAAAAAGCAAATACATTTTTGAAACACTGCAGGGAGCTAAGGGAATCGAAAGTGTTTCCGGTATGGGCTTAATGATCGGCATTAAAACAGAAAAACCTGCAGCGGAAGTTCTGAAGGGATGTATGGAAAAAGGAGTTCTTTGTCTGACAGCAAAAGATAAAGTTCGTCTGCTTCCGGCATTGAATATCCCGATGGAAGTACTGAAAAAAGCAGTGGCAGTCATCAAGGAAGAGGCTGGAAAGGAATAAAGATGGATCTGAAAAATAAAAACTTTTTAAAGCTTTTGGATTTTACGCCGGAAGAGATTGAAGGACTTCTGAATCTGGCAGCAGAACTGAAAGCAAAGAAAAAAGCAGGTATTCCGCATAGGCTTCATGAAGGAAAAAATATAGCACTGATCTTTGAAAAGACAAGTACCCGGACACGCTGTGCATTTGAAGTGGCAGCAACAGATCTGGGCATGCACCCGACATATCTGGATCCGTCCGGATCTCAGATTGGGAAAAAGGAAAGCATCGCAGATACAGCGCGTGTTTTAGGGCGGATGTTTGATGGTATTGAATATCGTGGATTTGGTCAGGAGATCGTAGATGCGTTGGCCCAGTATGCAGGCGTTCCGGTATGGAACGGTCTGACCAATGAGTTTCATCCAACACAGGTACTGGCTGATTTCCTGACGATCAAAGAACACTTTGGCGGCTTAAAAGGAAAGAAACTGGTCTTTATGGGTGATGCGCGTTACAACATGGCTAATTCATTGATGGTTGGCTGTGCCAAGATGGGAATGCAGTTTACAGCCTGCGCCCCTGCAAAGTATTTTCCAAATGCCGAGTTAACGGCTGCATGTCAGGACATCGCCAAGGAAACCGGTGCGGTCATCTGTTTTGAAGAAGATCCAATGAAAGCAGTAGAAAGCGCAGACGTGATCTACACCGATGTCTGGGTATCCATGGGAGAGGCCGATGAAGTCTGGGAAGAGCGGATCAAAGATCTGCTTCCTTATCAGGTAAATCAAAAATTGATGGATGCAGCAGGAGAGCAGTGCCGTTTCATGCACTGCCTGCCAGCGTTCCATGATCTGAACACGACTATCGGAAAAGATATTTATGAAAAATTCGGTCTGACCTGCATGGAAGTGACCGATGAAGTATTTGAGGGCAAGGCATCCATCGTATTTGATGAGGCAGAAAACCGCATGCATACCATCAAAGCAGTTATGGCGGCAACATTGTAAAAGGGGAAGGTTATGCCGAGAGATAACACAGTCAAAAAAGTAATGGTCATCGGGTCCGGTCCGATTGTAATCGGGCAGGCGGCAGAGTTTGATTATGCTGGTGCGCAGGCGTGCCGTGTTCTGAAAGACGAAGGACTGGATGTTGTGCTGGTCAATTCCAATCCGGCGACCATCATGACCGATAAACATCTGGCAAGCGAGATCTATCTGGAAGCATTAAACGCAGAGATGGTGGCGCGTGTCATCGAAAAAGAGCGTCCGGACGGACTGATTGCAGGACTTGGAGGACAGAGCGGCCTGACCATTTCCATGCAGCTGAAGGAAAACGGGACGCTGGATAAATATGGCGTGAAACTGCTAGGCACGGATGTGGAAGCCATCAATAAAGCAGAAGACCGTGAAAAGTTCCGTGACGCAATGCAGGCCATCGGCCAGCCGTGTGTGCCTTCCGATATTGCAGAAGATGTAGAGACGGCACTGGCTATCGCAGAAAAGATCGGTTATCCGATCATCGTGCGGCCGGCCTTTACCCTGGGTGGTACCGGAGGTGGTATCGCAGCAAATGAAGAAGAATTAAAAACCATTGCAAAGACAGGATTGGATATGTCCCCGATCACGCAGATCCTGGTTGAGAAATGTATTTCCGGATGGAAAGAGATTGAATTTGAAACAATGCGGGATCATACAGGTTCTGCCACCATTGTCTGCTCCATGGAAAACGTAGACCCGGTGGGCATTCATACTGGTGATTCTATTGTCGTTGCACCGGCACTGACATTGACCGATCGTGAATTTGCTATGCTGCGGCAGGCCGCATTGGATATTGTAACGTCTATCGGTGTGATCGGAGGATGCAACTGCCAGTTTGCACTGAAACCGGATGGAAGCGAATACGCGGTGATCGAGGTCAATCCGCGTGTTTCCCGTTCTTCCGCACTGGCGTCCAAGGCGACCGGATATCCGATCGCAAAGATCACGACAAAACTGGCGCTGGGTTATACATTAGCGGAGATCAAACATCCGGTCACGGGAGATTCTCTGGATGGATTTGAGCCGGCGGTAGATTATATCGTTGCGAAATTCCCGAAATGGCCGTTTGATAAATTTGCCGGATCCAGCCGGAGACTGGGAACACAGATGAAAGCAACCGGCGAAGTCATGTCCATTGCACCAACATTTGAGATGGCCATGATGAAAGCTGTCCGCGGCGCGGAGATCGGACTGGAGACATTTAATGCGGCACCGATCAATGACAAACCACTTAAAGAGCGCCTTTTGGATCAGGACGATCGCCGGATCTTTACCGTCTTTGAAGCCATCAAATCTGGTATGCCGCTGGAGGAGATCTATGCGTTGACGATGATCGATCCTTATTTCCTGCAGAAATTTAAAAATCTGGCGGACTATGAGGAGAAGCTGGCAAAAGAAGGCGCAACAAAAGAAAATATACTGGCTGGAAAACAGCTGGGTTATACAGATTCCGCCATTCGGAAAATCAGCGGAGATCATTTCACTGGCATCTGTGATATCAAATATACAAAGGAAGGCGAACCGGAAACGGAAAGTTATTCCTTCGGCTATAAAATTGTGAAGACTTGTTCGGCTGTATTTGGCACGGATCATCCGTACTTCTATTCCTATGTGAGTGCTGATGGAAAAGTTGATGAGAATTGTGAGGCGCGCAGTTTTGCCCGCAGCGGCAAGGATGTGATCCTTGTCTTAGGCTCCGGCCCAATTCGGATCGGACAAGGTATCGAATTCGACTATAGTTCAGTTCACTGTGTCTGGACTTTGCAGGAACTGGGTTATGATGTTGTGATCATAAACAATAACCCGGAGACCGTATCGACAGACTATGATACGGCAAACCGTCTGTACTTTGAACCGCTGACACCGGAAGATGTCATGAATATCATTCATGTGGAGAAGCCGGTTGGCGTAGTTGTAGCATTTGGCGGACAGACTGCCATCAAGCTGACACAGTTTTTGGATAGTCAGGGCGTGCAGATCCTGGGGACATCTGCAGAGAGCATTGATATTGCAGAAGACCGCGCGCGGTTTGACGCACTTTTGGAAACTTTCGGCATTTCCCGTCCGAAAGGCATGGGTGTCAATACGCTGGAAGAAGCGCTGCAGGCAGGTGAAACACTTGGGTACCCGGTCCTTCTTCGTCCTTCCTACGTGATAGGCGGACAGAATATGACGATCTCCCGCGGCCCGCAGCAGACAGAAAGTTACATGAAGAAGATCTTATCCGGAGGTATTGACAATCCGGTGCTGATCGATAAATATATGCCAGGCATTGAGCTGGAAGTTGATGTCATCTCTGACGGGGAAGACGTGCTGATCCCAGGTATTATGGAACATATTGAACGTGCGGGCGTGCACAGCGGCGACTCCATTGCCGTTTACCCGCCGTATAACCTGACCAACCAGTTCCAGCAGAAGATCTGTGACATCTCTGAAAAGCTGGCACTGGCGCTAAAGACAAGAGGACTGGTCAATATTCAATACCTGATTTTTGACGGCGAGCTGTATGTAATCGAAGTCAACCCTAGGGCATCGAGAACCGTTCCTTATATCAGTAAGGTGACAGATGTGCCAATGGTAGATCTTGCGGCAAAAGTCATGCTCGGCGCAAAATTGAAAGATCTGGGTTACGGAACTAAACTGGTCAAAGTACCGCCTTACTTCGCAGTGAAAGTACCGGTCTTCTCCTTTGAAAAGCTGAATGATGCAAACTCTATTTTAGGTCCGGAGATGAAATCCACCGGAGAAGTGCTGGGCATCGGAAAGACCAAGGCGGAAGCGCTCTTTAAGGGCTTGAATGCAGCTGGTCTTGCTGTTCCGGCAATCTACAGCAACAAACGGATCGGTGTTCTTCTGAGTGTGGAAGAGCACGATTATGAAGAAATACATTCTTTCGCAAGACGTTTCTATGATCTGGGTATGGATATTTATGCAACCAGCGGAACAGCAGCATCCATCCACACGACAGGCATCCCGGTGCATTCGGTAGCCAATGCGACGGAAAGCAATGAGATCACGGACTTGATGGAAGAAGGGAAAATACAGTATATTGTTTATACCGGAGCGGTGAAAGATGCGACCATCGGAGACTACACTGTGCTGCACCGGAAAGCAATGCAGCTGGGTATCCCGTGTCTGACCGCATTGGATACGGTAACGGCTTTGGCGGATATCATGATGAGCCGGTTCACACCTGCCAACGTGGAACTGGTGGATATCAACCATATGCAGAAGGCGCCGGAATAAAGAATAACGGAGATTGATATGGCAAAGATGTGGGCTGGAAGGACCAGCGGAGAAACAGATAAATTAGCAGATGATTTTAATTCCTCCATCCGGTTTGATTCCCGGATGTATCAGCAGGATATCAAAGGGAGCATGGCGCATGCAGCCATGCTTTCTGCACAGAAGATCATTTCTGCGGAAGATGCGGAAAAAATCATAGACGGGCTGCAGACGATCCTGGATGACCTGCAGAGCGGAGCTCTTGTCATTGATGAGAATGCAGAAGATATCCACATGTTTGTGGAGGAAGTGCTGACTGAACGGATCGGGGATGCAGGAAAGAAGCTGCATACGGCACGTTCCCGGAATGATCAGGTTGCGCTGGACCTGCGGATGTATCTGCGGGATGAAACGCAGGAGATAAAAACAAAGGTAAAAGAACTTCTGGCAGTCATTCTGGAGCTTGCTGGAAAACATACTGAGACGATCATGCCAGGATATACGCATCTGCAGCGCGCACAGCCGATCACTTTTGCCCATCATCTGATGGCCTATGCCATGATGCTGTGTAGGGATCTGGACCGACTGGAAGACGGAAAGAAACGCATGAATATTTCTCCGATCGGAAGCTGCGCACTGGCCGGCACAACTTATGATACTGACCGTTATATGGAAGCCAAAGAACTTGGCTTTGACGATATTTCGCTGAATTCCCTGGATGGTGTTTCGGACAGGGATTTCTGCGTGGAGATGCTGAGCGATATCGCCATCCTGATGATGCATCTGTCCCGGTTTTCAGAAGAGATCATCCTCTGGAGCAGCTGGGAATTTAAGTTTATTGAATTATCTTCAGAATTCACGACAGGATCTTCCATTATGCCGCAGAAGAAAAATTCGGATATGGCAGAATTGGTCCGCGGAAAGAGCGGCCGTGTCTATGGAGATCTGATGGCGCTTTTGACTATGCTGAAAGGCCTTCCTCTTGCTTATAACAAAGATATGCAGGAAGACAAAGAAGCTATTTTTGATGCGGTGGATACAGTAAAGATGTGTCTGGATATTTTTACCGGAATGATCAGTTCTGTACAGGTGCTTCCGGAAAACATGAAAAAAGCCGCACAAGGCGGCTTTATCAACGCAACGGATCTGGCGGATTATCTGGTCCGAAAAGGGCTGCCGTTCCGTGATGCTTATAAGATCTCCGGACAGATTGTCAGCGACTGTATCAGCCGGCAGCTGGTATTGGAGAAGTATCCGTTAGAGGATTATCAGAAACACAGCCCATTATTCGAAGAAGATGTTTATCAGGCGATCGATCTTCTGACCTGCGTGGAAACGCGGATCAG
>JAGCAK010000079.1 GCA_017652745.1 Lachnospiraceae bacterium | reverse complement strand
GGCATTGGCAAAATCCACCCAACGCTGCAGTTTTGCTTTGTCAAAAACCGCTCCGGTCGGATTGTTCGGGGAACAGATATAGATCAGGTCTGCCTTTGCCTCCTCATCCGGTTCTGGCAGAAAACCATTCTCTTTCCCCGATGCTAAATGGATGATCCTTCTTCCGGCGATCACATTCGCATCAACATACGCAGGGTAAGCCGGTTCGATGACCAGCGCCGAGGAGGAACGGTCAAACAAGTCCAGGATATCTCCTAATTCATCGCTGGCACCACTGGATACAAATACTTCTTCATAGCTCAGGTCGATCCCTCGCTTGTGGTAATACTCTTGAATAGTCTCTCTAAGAAATGGCGCGCCGCATTCCGGCATATATCCATGAAAGCGTTCTTTATCCGCCTGATCATCTACCGCATCATGAAGCGCTTTAATAACTGCATCACAAAGCGGCAGGGAAACATCACCAATCCCCATTCGGTACAGGTGTGTTCCCGGATTTGCCTCCAGATAGGCATTCGTTTTCTGCGCAATATTATAAAACAAGTAGGAATCTTTCAGGTCAGAATAATGCATGTTTGGGGTTATCATAACACATCTCCTTCAAAAACGGTCTCTGCAGGTCCGCTCATTGTCACAGAATGGTCTTTTGTAATCTGAATCTCCAGCACTCCTCCATCCAACCGTACAGTAATTGGAGTGCGGAAATGACAATATCCTTTTTGAATTGCTGCAGCAACAGCCGCACAGGCACCTGTTCCACAGGCCATGGTGATTCCGCTGCCGCGTTCCCAGACTCTCATGCGAAGTTCCTGTTCAGAGATCACTTGAACAAACTCCACATTCACCCCGCCTGGAAAAACTGCATTTTTTTCAATGACCGGCCCCAGTTCTGCAACTGGCACTTCATCAATGGCATCAACAAAAAGGACTGCGTGCGGATTGCCGACAGATACTGGTGTACAGAACACTTTTGTTCCGTTCAGATTCAGTTTTATATCCTTTTCTGCTTCTGCGGTCCCCATATCAACGGTAACTTCTTTCACTTTTCCGCTCAAAACCTGCATACGAAGCGTTTTTATTCCGGAAAGCGTCTCAATCGTCAGATTTGTTTTATCGGTGTATCCCTTCTCGTAAACATATTTTCCGACACAGCGGATCCCATTTCCGCACATCATTCCTTCACTTCCATCTGCGTTAAAGATCCGCATTTTGAAATCTGCTTTTTGTGATGGAGAAATATAGATCATACCATCTGATCCGACCCCAAAATGGCGGTCGGAAAGCCGTCTGGACAGTTCAGCGATATTTTCCGGCACTTCCCCGTACACATACAGATAATCATTTCCTAATCCGTGCATCTTTGTGAAATGCATTTATTTCTCCCTCCTTTATTTTTCGTCAATGGTGGAAACACCCATCGTTCCTTCTTCCAGAACATCGAGCACCATGCGCACCGTATCCAAAGATGTCAGCATCGTAATGTTATTCTGTGCGGCACAACGGCGGATCTCCACACCATCGCCGTAATGTACCCCGGAAAGGATCGCCCGGGTGTTGATCACATAACTGACATACCCGGCCCGGATCGAATCCAGAACTTCTTCGCTTCCCTCGCTCATTTTATGGCGGATCCTCGTCCGGATCCCATGATTTTTCAAAACCTGTCCTGTCAGGGAAGTCGCCTCAATATTAAATCCCATATTATAAAACCTGCGGATCAGCGGCACCGTTTCTTCTTTATCTTCATCTGCTACGCTGACCAGAACAGTCCCGTAATTCGGCAATGTCAGGCCAGATGCGATCAGAGCTTTGTAAGCCGCACGATGCAGCTGCTTATCATATCCTATCGCCTCTCCGGTGGATTTCATTTCAGGGGACAGATATGCGTCCATACCCCTCAGTTTGGAGAAAGAGAACGCAGGAACCTTTACATAGTAACGCGATTTCTCTTTCGGATACCGCTCAAATATTCCTTGTTCCCTTAGCGAAACACCCAGCATGACCAAAGTTCCGATATCTGCCAGGCTGTATCCGGTCGCCTTGGATAAGAACGGCACCGTCCTGGAGGAGCGCGGATTGACTTCGATAATATAAACTTCTTCTGACGGGTCCACGATAAACTGAATGTTATACAAGCCTTTGATCCCTATCGCCAGTCCCAGTTTTTCCGTATAATCCAGAATTGTCGTCTTAACTTTTTCCGAAAGACTGTACGATGGATAGACGCTGACAGAATCTCCGGAATGAACACCGGTCCGCTCCACCAACTCCATGATACCTGGAACAAAAACATTTATGCCGTCACAGACAGCATCGACTTCCACTTCCTTGCCTCGGATATATTTATCCACAAGAACCGGCTTATCCTGATCGATCGCTACCGCATTCTTCAAATATTCCCACATGGACTGTTCTTTTGCCACGATCTGCATCGCACGTCCGCCCAGTACAAAACTTGGCCTCACCAATACCGGATAGCCAATCTCGGAAGCCGCCTGAACACCTTCTTCAATACTGGTCACGGCCTGCCCTTTCGGCTGCGGGATATTCAGTGACAGCAGCAATTTTTCAAAGAGGTCCCTGTTTTCCGCGCGGTCTATGGCATCGCAGTCTGTTCCGATCAGGGTAACGCCCCTCTCTTTCAGCGGATCCGCCAGATTGATTGCTGTTTGCCCGCCTAAGGTCGCGATCACACCTTCCGGCTGTTCCAGATGGATGATGTTCATGACATCCTCGATCGTGAGCGGTTCGAAATATAATTTATCAGAGCAGGTATAATCCGTGGATACCGTCTCCGGGTTGTTGTTGATGATAATGGCTTCATAGCCCGCCTTCTGAATCGTCCAGACCGCATGGACTGTGGAATAATCAAACTCCACGCCCTGGCCGATGCGGATCGGACCGGAGCCTAAAACGATGATCTTTCGTTTATCGGAAACGATGGACTCGTTTTCTTCCTCATAAGTGGAATAGAAATACGGAATATAGCTCTTAAACTCCGAAGCGCAGGTATCGATCATTTTGTAGACCGGGAAAACACCATGTTTCTCACGCATCCGATAGACTTCCGTTTCGTCTGTATCCCAGAGAAAGGCAAGTTCCCGGTCCGAAAAGCCCATCTTTTTGGCAGCGATCAGATGCTCTAAGTCCCATGGGTACTGCTTAACTTCCTTTTCCATCTCCACGATCTTTTTGACCTTTCGCAGGAAGAAAAGGTCGATTGCCGTGATATCGGCAATGATATTTTCGTCAAATCCCCTCCAGAGCAATTCGGCAATAGCATAGAGCCTGTCGTCCGTGCCAATGCGGACATAATCCAGGAGTTCCTTTTCTGTCATATCGTCAAACTTAGGAAGATACAGATGAAAAACGGCAATCTCCAGGGACCTTGTCCCTTTCAGAAGGCTTTCCTCAAAGGTCCTGCCGACACTCATGACTTCGCCGGTCGCCTTCATCTGTGTGGAAAGCGTATTGTTGGCGTCTGCAAATTTGTCGAACGGGAATCTTGGGAGCTTGGTCACCACATAATCCAGCGATGGTTCAAAAGAAGCCGGCGTGTTAGCGATCCTTATCTCATCCAGCGTCATGCCGACTCCAATCTTTGCTGAAACACGAGCAATCGGATATCCGCTAGCCTTGGATGCCAGTGCCGAAGAGCGGGATACCCGCGGATTGACTTCGATTACATAATACTGGAACGAATGCGGATCCAGTGCAAACTGCACATTGCAGCCGCCTTCGATCTGCAGCGCGCGGATGATCTTTAACGCACTGTCCCGGAGCATGTGATACTCCTTATTTGTAAGTGTCTGCGATGGGCAGACTACGATGGAATCTCCCGTATGGATCCCCACCGGATCCAGATTCTCCATATTGCAGACAGTGATGGCGGTATCATTGGAATCCCGCATCACTTCGTATTCTATCTCTTTGTATCCTTTGACACTCTTTTCCACCAGCACCTGCCGGACTGGAGAAAGTTCCAGTGCATTTTTCAGCACTTCCCTGCATTCGTCCTCATTTTCCGCAAATCCTCCGCCGGTACCGCCCAGCGTAAAAGCCGGCCGAAGGACAACCGGATAACCGATCTGCCGGGCTACAGCAAGTCCTTCTTCAATGGAAGATGCGATGTCCGATGGAAGGACTGGTTCCCCCAGTTCTTCACACAAGAGCTTGAACTGCTCCCGATCTTCCGCTTTCTCGATCGAACTGCTCTTCGTGCCTAAGAGTTCCACGCGGCATTCCGCAAGGATCCCTTTCTTTTCCAGCTGCATAGCCAGATTCAGACCTGTCTGTCCGCCAATGCCCGGCAGGATCGCATCCGGCCGTTCGTGGCGGATGATCCGGGCAATATACTCCAGCGTCAGCGGTTCCATATAGACTTTATCGGCAATCTGTGTGTCCGTCATGATCGTGGCAGGATTTGAATTGCAGAGGATCACCTCATACCCTTCTTCTTTCAGAGCCAGACAGGCCTGCGTGCCCGCATAGTCAAACTCTGCGGCTTGGCCGATCACGATCGGGCCGGAACCGATCACCATGATTTTATGAATGTCTTTCCGTTTCGGCATGCTGCTTTTATCCCTCCATCTGCTTTAGGAACAGATCAAACAGATACGGACTGTCCTGCGGCCCCGGCGCGCTTTCCGGATGGTACTGCACACTAAAAGCCTTATCCTTATCGCAGCGGACGCCCTCTATCGTTTCGTCGAGCAGATTGATATGTGTCACAGATAATGGCGTTTCCGGAATACTCTCCGGATCCACCGCATAAGAATGGTTCTGTGAGGTGATCTCGATCTTTCCGGTCAGAAGGTTTTTAACCGGATGATTTCCCCCGCGGTGACCAAACTTTAATTTATAGGTTTTTGCTCCGTAAGCAAGTGCCAGGATCTGGTGTCCGAGGCAGATCCCGAAAATAGGATATTTCCCCAGAAGATCCTTCACTGTCTGAATTGTTTCCGGAACGTCCGTCGGATCGCCCGGTCCGTTGGAAAGAAAGATCCCATCCGGACACAGCGCTTTAATGGCTTTTGCCTTCGTATTCCATGGCACGACCGTGACAGAACAGCCACGTTTTACCAGAGATCGGACAATATTCTGCTTCATTCCACAGTCGATCGCCACTACATGAAACTTTTCTTTTTCTGCCGGATATTCTTTCATATCCTTGCAGCTGACGCGTGCTACCTGGTCATGAGGAAGCTGTGCCTCCTGCAATTTTTCAAGGCATTTTTCAAGCGGAACATCCGTGTCGGTCAGCAGTGCCTTGCGGCTTCCGTAATCACGGATCGACCGGTTCAGTTTCCGGGTGTCCATGCCGTAAATACCAGTAATGTCATAGCGTTCCATGACGGCACCAAGCGTTTCTTCGCTGCGGAAGTTAGATGGTTCGTCATTATAATCATGTACGATCAGTGCCCCTATCGTTGGTGTCTGTGTTTCATAATCATCGGCATTCATGCCGTAATTGCCGATCAGGGGATATGTCATGACAACTGCCTGGTCTGTATAGGATGGGTCGGATAATATCTCCTGGTATCCAACCATGGATGTATTAAAAACGATCTCCAGGATTTTTTCCCGTGTGGAACCAAAGGAATATCCTAAATATTCCGTTCCATCTTCCAGCACGATCTTTTTATCCGGAATCTTTAACATACGTTAACCTCGTCATTTATTTCAGATAAACGGCGTTCAAACCGGTCTTTCCGCGAATCTTTCGGAATCTGTGTCGGATAAGCACCGTCAAAACATGCGCTGCAGAACCTGCCGTCTGCCACAAGGTCTTTAAGGTGTTCTTTTGGCAGATATCCCAGGGAGTCTGCCCCGATCATTTCCGCAATCTCCGGAACAGAATACTGGCAGGCGATCAGATTATCCTGTGAGTCAATATCCGTTCCGTAATAGCAAGGGAACAAAAACGGCGGTGCAGAAACCCGCATATGCACCTCTTTTGCCCCGGCTTCTCTAAGGAGCCTCACGATCCTTCCGCTCGTCGTTCCCCGGACGATCGAATCATCGATCAGAACGATCCTTTTATTCTTAACCACTGACTCTACCGCCGACAGTTTGATCTTAACCTGATCCAGTCTGCCGTCCGGCGCTATAAACGTCCTGCCGATATATTTGTTTTTGATCAATCCGATCTCACATGGGATTCCTGATTCCCGGCTATATCCCAGTGCCGCATCCAACCCGGAGTCCGGAACCCCGATCACAATGTCCGCCGAGACCGGGTGGGTCTTGGCCAGTGCCATGCCGGCATTGATCCGGGCTTCATGGACAGGAATGCCATCCACTACCGAATCCGGTCTTGCAAAGTATATATATTCAAATACACAGATCTTTTTTTCTCTTTTCCCGCAGTGTTCCTTTCGGGATCTGATTCCATCTTTACTAAAAATCAGGATCTCTCCCGGTTCCACATCGCGGATAAATTCCGCACCGACTGCTTTGATCGCACAACTTTCCGATGCGACTACATACATTCCGTCTTCTGTTTTTCCATAGCAGAGAGGCCTGAACCCATATGGGTCACGTGCACAGATCAGTTTCTGCGGGGAAAGCAGGATCAGCGAATAGGCTCCTTCCAGAATATTCATCGCCCTGCTGAGAGCATCTTCGATCGAAGGGGACTGCAGCCGTTCCTTGGTCACGATGTATGCGATCGTTTCCGTGTCAGAAGAGGTGTGGAAAATCGCGCCGGAAAGTTCCAGCTCGCTCCGCAGTTCTGCCGCATTGGACAAATTACCGTTATGCGCGATCGCCATGCGCCCTTTCTGATGGTTTACTTCGATCGGCTGGCAGTTGTTCCGGTTCGAAGCTCCGGTCGTGCCGTAACGGGTATGGGC
>JAGCAK010000078.1 GCA_017652745.1 Lachnospiraceae bacterium | reverse complement strand
ATGCGATCGAAGCAATTGAGAAGTATGGTCCGCTTAAAGGACTGGGATTAGCAATCTGGCGTATCTTAAGATGCAATCCATTCTCCAAGGGTGGTTATGACCCGGTACCATAAGGAGGATCTATAAGTGTTTAATTTTTTATTGGCCTGCGGACAAAACGCAGCAGCATCCACGGGGGGATGCTATGACTGGCCGGTAATTAAACAGATCGTCATTTTTTTCGGTTGGATAATTGAATACATTTATAAGTTCTTTGACATGATCGGTATTGCAAATATCGGTCTGGTTATAATTGCATTCACCCTTCTCGTTAAACTCTGTTTATTACCACTTACAATCAAGCAGCAGAAATTCTCCAAGCTGACAAACATCATGCAGCCGGAACTGAATGCGATCCGCGTTAAGTATACGGGCAGAAAAGACACCGAATCCATGCAGGCTATGCAGGATGAGCAGAAAGCTGTTTACGCGAAGTATGGTGTTTCCCAGATGGGCGGCTGCCTGCAGACAGGTATTCAGATGCCGGTCCTGATCGCTCTGTACGGTGCACTTCGTCAGGTGCCGCTGTTGATCGACAAGCTCTCCGCTCCGTTAAGCAAGATCGTTACTCTGCTCAATAGCAGCGGTATTGATTTTGCAGCTTTAAAGATCAATGCGATTGGTAATCCGGCTGTTGCGGACACTGTCCAGATATCAGCTCTTTACAGCCTTCCGATGAAGGGATGGGCCGCGCTCACAGAAGCTGTCGCAGCGGTGAATCCGCAAATGGCAGCAGAAGTCACAGATTTACACGGACAGATGGTTGCGGCAAACTCTTTCCTGGGATTTGACCTCAGCCAGACGCCATGGAACTTAATGACAGCAGGCGGCATTGGTATTATTTCTATCCTTCTTCCGCTGATTGCAGGTGCAGCCCAGTGGCTGTCCTTCAAACTGACACAGGCAAAAGGAGAAACCTATGCGTCTTCTGCTGCCAACAGTGGAAACCCTATGGCAGCAGCAAACTCCATGGGCTATGTAATGCCGCTGTTCTCTGTTTTTATCTGCTTCACGCTGAATGCAAGCCTTGGTGTTTACTGGGCATTCAGTTCTCTGTTCCAGGTCGTTCTGCAGATCCTGATCAACCGGCATTACCGGAAGATCGATATGGATGCCTTTGTTGCTGAAAACCTGAAAAAAGCAGAAGAAAAACAAAAGAAGAAACGCGAAAAGAAAGGTGTTAAAGGCTCGGTTATCTCCGCAGCAGCTAACACCAACACAAAGAATATTGAAAGCGCAGCTCCTGCAAACAATCCAAATTCCATTGCGCAGAAAGCCAATATGACCGTAGGCACCGATACTGCCAAAAAAGCAGCACCGGCTCCGGATTCCCTGGCAGCAAAGGCCGCTATGGTTGCGCAGTACAATCTGGAACATGGCGAGGATTTTTCCGAAGACACCGTGACAACGGCAACCGGAAAGAAGCGTAGAAAGTATAAGAAGTAAGCAGGAGGAAGACGATGGAATATACAGAATACAGAGGCAAAACCGTCAGCGAAGCACTCACGGAAGCCCTGATCGCGCTGGAAACAACCAGTGATAAAGTAGAATATGAAGTAATAGAAGAAGGAAGCAGCGGATTGTTTGGCATGTTCTCCAAGGAAGCCGTCATCAAAGTGCGGAAAAAAGAAAACACCAGCGATAAACTGTACACCTTTTTAAAAGAAGTTCTGGGCAAAATGGAAATTACTGCAGAACCGGTGATCGAACTGGATGAAGAAGAAAAAGTTTACAACATCAATCTGGAGGGCGATGACACCGGCGATCTGATCGGAAAACGCGGACAGACCCTGGATGCACTGCAGTATCTGACCAGCATTCTTGCCAACAAAGAGTCCAAAGAATATTACCGCGTGAAACTGGACACCAAGAATTATCGCGAAAGAAGAAAGAAAACTTTGGAAAATCTGGCAAAGAACATTGCTGCCAAGGTCAAGAAAACAAAACGGAAAATCGTGCTGGAACCGATGAATCCTTACGAAAGAGGGATCATTCATTCTTATCTGCAGTCGGACAAATATGTGACGACGAAGAGTGAAGGTGAGGAGCCGAACCGAAAAGTAGTTGTTTATTACAAACGATAAGCCATGCAGCGCCCCTTCCTGAAGGAGGGGCGTTTGTTTTTCAAAGAAGAAATGATACATCAGACAGAAACCATAGCAGCGATTGCGACAGCGATGAATAATTCCGGCATTGGGATCATCCGGATCAGTGGCGATGATGCTTTTTCCGTTATTCGGAAGATCTTTCGCCCTGCAAAGGAAAAAGATCTGGATACCGTTGCTTCTCATACGGTTCATTATGGAACTATTATGGATGGCGAGCGGATCGTGGACGAGGTGCTTGTGCTGATCATGCGCGCACCGCATACCTATACCCGGGAAGATACTGTGGAGATCGACTGCCATGGAGGAATGTATGTCTTGAATAAAACGCTGGAACTGGTCCTGAAAAACGGAGCCAGAGCAGCAGAACCGGGTGAATTCACC
Source organism: Lachnospiraceae bacterium (assembly GCA_017652745.1). Classification (GTDB taxonomy): domain Bacteria; phylum Bacillota; class Clostridia; order Lachnospirales; family Lachnospiraceae; genus RGIG5612. The sequence goes on along the minus strand of JAGCAK010000078.1, from coordinate 14,113 downwards.
AAACGAGCTTTTTTAAATGGACGCATTGACTTAAGTCAGGCAGAAGCCGTGATCGATGTGATCAATGCGGAGAACGATTTTGCTCTGAAAAGCGCGATGACACAGCTTAAGGGCAGTGTCTCAGAAAAAGTCCGGAAAGAACGCGCTCTTCTGCTCTCCCAGATTGCCTATATTGAAGCAGCGCTTGATGATCCGGAGCATATTGAGATGGAAGGCTATGGCGCTACCCTGCTCCCAATCCTTTCCGAGTGCCGCGAGGACATCCGTCAGCTCCTGGAAAGTGCTGATGACGGCCGGATCATGAAGGAAGGCATCCGCACTGTTATCCTGGGAAAGCCAAACGTTGGAAAATCCTCTCTTCTGAATGCGCTTCTTGGACAAGAGAGAGCGATCGTAACTGATATTGCCGGTACAACAAGAGATGCGTTGGAAGAAAGCCTGCGCATTCATGATGTGACATTAAATGTGATCGATACGGCAGGTATCCGGAATACGGAAGATGTGATTGAAAAGATCGGCGTGGATAAAGCAAAAGAATATGCCAAAGAAGCGGATCTGATCGTTTTTGTGGTAGATACATCCCGTCCGCTGGATGAGGATGATTATGAGATCCTTCAGATCATCCGGGATAAAAAAGTCATCGCCCTGTTCAACAAGCAGGATCTTGCCCCGGCAGCCGATCTGGAAGAGTTAAAAGCAGAACTGGGACAGATTCCGGTGATAGAGACGTCAATCGTGGAAAATACCGGGCTGGACCAGTTTGTTTCGACCGTTCGGGAAATGTTTTACAACAAAGAGATTAACTTCAACGATCAGGTCTATATTACAAATGCCCGGCAGAAAAGCGCGCTGGCAGCAGCCGAGGATGCACTGACCAAAGCGATGGACAGTATTAATATGGGCATGTCGGAAGATTTCTTTACGATCGATATGATGGAAGCCTATACGCAGCTGGGCCTCTTGATTGGCGAAACGGTGGAAGATGATCTTGCAGATGAAATCTTCTCCCGATTCTGCATGGGAAAATAAGAGAGATTACTTATACGAAATACGTATAAGAAAACAATACAGAGGAACACTCTATGACGCATGTAATTGAGGAATATGATGTAGTCGTTGTCGGCGCAGGGCATGCCGGCTGTGAGGCCGCGCTGGCAGCAGCACGGCTTGGAAAGAAAACGATTGTTTTTACGGTCAGCGTGGACAGTATCGCATTGATGCCGTGCAATCCGAATATTGGCGGTACCAGCAAGGGGCACCTGGTCAAAGAACTGGATGCCTTAGGCGGCGAGATGGGTAAAAATATTGATAAGACTTTCATCCAGTCCCGTATGCTGAATTTATCTAAAGGACCGGCTGTTCACTCTCTCCGCGCGCAGGCGGATAAACAGGATTATTCCCGTGAAATGCGGAAAACATTGGAAAATACAGACAATCTGACCATCCGGCAGGCCGAAGTGGCCGAACTGATCGTTGAGGATGGCAGAATCTGCGGCGTCAAAACATATTCCGGCGGTGAATATCACGCAAAGGCCGTGATTCTGGCTACAGGGACTTATCTGAAGGCACGCTGCATTTATGGTGATGTCAGTAATTATACCGGACCAAACGGTCTGCAGGCGGCAAACCATCTGAGCGCTTCTTTGGAGCAGAACGGAATTGTTCTCCGAAGGTTTAAGACAGGAACACCGGCCAGAGTAGATAAACGCAGTCTGGATTTTTCTAAAATGCAGGAACAGAAGGGGGATGTTCCTATTGTACCCTTCTCATTCTCTACGGATCCGGCAACGATCCAAAAAGAACAGGTTTCCTGCTGGCTGACCTATACCAATGAGGAGACTCACCGGATCATCCGGGAAAATATTGACCGCTCTCCTCTCTTTTCCGGCGCAATTGAAGGAACCGGTCCAAGGTACTGCCCTTCTATTGAAGATAAAGTGGTGAAATTTCCCGACAAACCGCGGCATCAGATCTTTGTGGAGCCGGAAGGTAATTATACAAACGAAATGTATTTGTCCGGCATGAGCTCTTCCCTTCCGGAAGATGTTCAGTTTGCCATGTATAAGACCCTGCCAGGTCTGGAGAATGTCCGAATTGTTCGAAATGCCTACGCTATCGAATATGATTGTATTTATGCGACGGATATTAAAGCAAGCCTGGAATTTAAGGCTGTTAAAGGACTTTACAGCGCAGGACAGTTAAATGGAAGCTCCGGTTATGAAGAAGCCGCCGCACAAGGCTTGATGGCGGGTGTTAACGCAGCCCGTCAGATTGACGGTAAAGAGCCAGTGATCTTAGACCGTTCACAGGCTTATATAGGTGTGCTGATCGATGACCTGGTAACAAAAGAAAACCAGGAACCATACCGGATGATGACTAGTCGTGCGGAATACCGCCTTTTGCTCAGACAGGACAATGCAGATCTCCGTCTCACTGAGATCGGGTATGAGATTGGTCTGGTCAGCGAAGAGCGTATGCAGAAAGTCAAAGAGAAAAAAGAGTTGATTGAAACAGAAGTTGCCAGAGTAAAAGAGATCCCGATAGGTGCTAATGCTAAAACGCAGGAGGTCTTAGAGCGGTATGGCAGTTCTCCGTTAAATAACGGAACAACGCTTGGAGAGCTGATCAGGCGGCCAGAGCTGGATTACGAAAAACTACTAGATTTAGATGTGGAACATAAAGAATTACCACAAGATGTAATAGAACAGATCAATATTGAGATCAAGTATGAGGGTTATATTGCCCGCCAGCAGAAGCAGGTCGACGAATTCCGGCGCGTAGAGAACAGAAAGCTGGATGAAAATATCGATTACAAGAGCATTAGCGGCCTGCGCCTTGAGGCAGGACAGAAACTGGATAAATTTAAACCACATTCGATTGGACAGGCCTCCCGCATCTCGGGTGTGACACCGGCAGATATTTCTGTGCTGCTGGTTTACCTCTCCAAAGAAGGAAAGTGATGTTTCACGTGAAACATTTTGAGAAACTGGCGGAATTTGCCAAACAAAACCAGATCAAATACGGAGAACGGGAGCAGAAACAATTTGAAGACCTCTGCTCTCTTCTTGTTGAAGAAAACAAGGTTATGAATCTGACTGCGATCGAAGATCCGGAAGAGATAGAGATCAAACACTTTATAGATTCTCTGGAAGCGGTTCCTCTCCTCTGCTCCCTTTGGGCAGAAAAAATCTTTGAGATCCGGACCGAGCTTCTTCCGCAGGATGCGGTCTTTCGGCTGATCGATGTCGGGACTGGTGCCGGATTCCCTGGGCTTCCTTTAAAAATAGCATTTCCATCGGCAGAATTTGTTCTGATGGATTCTTTAAATAAACGCATCAATTTTATCAATAAAGTTATTGAAAACCTTGAATTAACGGGGATTTCTGCTGTTGCGGCCCGTGCTGAAGATATGGCGATAGTCGGCAGTGTTTCACGTGAAACATTTGACTTCTGCGTTTCCAGAGCAGTCGCTTCTCTGCCCGTTCTTCTGGAATACTGCCTGCCATTTGTTCAGATCAATGGATTCTGCATCTTATATAAATCCGGGGATTATGAAGAAGAATTGAACGATGCCCGGACCGCCCTGCAGGAACTGGGCGGCAAGTTGGTTGATGTGCAGGATTTCTTCCTGCCGGAAACAGATATCAGGCGCAGCCTTCTTGTGATCCGCAAAACAAAAGCGACGCCGGATAAATATCCGCGTCGCCCGGGAAAACCATCTAAATCACCGATCCGGTGATCAATATCACATTAAAGAAATTCCAATATCACCATAAGTAAATGTTTTCGGTTCATTTGCCGGATCACCAAACACGATGATCTCCGGTTTTAAAAGTTCCGGCCGTTTTCCGATGTCGCTGGTCAGATGTCCTGTCAGGCGGCTTGCAAATACGTGACGGCCTTCTTTGTCAAACGGAGCCGCACCGGTCAGGCTGTAGATGTTATAAAGAAATGTACCGAAAATCGGGAAATCTAACACAGATTTCAGTTTTAAAGCAAACGGTTTTGATGCTTTTAGGTTTTCCTGACGGCACGGATCGATCAAAACGATCTTTCCGAGCATAGATTCGTCAAAATGATATGCCTGCAAAGCTGTTAAAGCTGAACCATCACAAGCGACAACATCTGTAATCTCACCAATCACATTCTTAATAAAATCCTGAATCAGCTGTACATAAAGGAAATTTGTATAGGTGATCCACGGTTTGTCCGAAAAACCAAACCCCAAAAGATCAACAGAATAAACGGTGTGTCTGTCGGCCAGGTATTTGGACAAAGATTCCAGATCCTTGGAAGAATGAGAAGGCTCAAATCCGTGCAAAAGCAGCACTGGAGCACCATAGCCGCGTTTTCTGTAAAAGACGCGTCCAAATTTCCAGTCATAAAACCTGCCATTTTCCGGCAGAGGCCCGCGTTTGTGGTCTCCAATGTATGAAAAGATCATATTTACGCCTGCAATGACCGCAAAGATCTTCAGCGCGATAGAAATGATCCAATAAAATACTTTTCCGACTTTTTTCATAAAAATAAATCTCCCTAACCAATATAGAAATTATAGTATAGACGGCCTGTTTAATCAATAGAGAATCGAGGGGAGAGGGGAGAGCAGACTTGAAGAAAACGATTTATATACATGAAAATTGCTCATGTTAAAAAAAGAGAAACTGAAAATGTTTCACGTGAAACAAAAAATAGCGGCAAAAGGGTTGATATTGCAAAAATCATTGTGTATAATCGCGTCTATTGTAGGGTAATAGGAGTATTTTATGGCAAGAACGATTGCCGTCGCTAACCAAAAGGGAGGCGTCGGAAAGACAACAACGACAATTAATTTATCCGCAGCACTGGCAGAGCAGGGGAAAAAGGTCCTTTTAGTAGATCTGGATCCGCAGGGAAATGCTACCAGTGGCGTTGGCGTGGACAAAAGAGACCTGGAAAATACTGTTTACGAGCTGTTTGTTGGCAGAACCACGCTGGATGAATGCCTGTTAGAGACGGATTTCCTTAATTTATCCGTCCTTCCTGCTAATATTAATCTCTCCGGTGCAGAGATCGACTTGATCGATATGGAAAACCGGGAATATCATCTGAAAGATATTCTGCAGCAGATCAAAGACGACTATGATTTTATCTTAATTGACTGTCCGCCGTCTTTGAATATGCTGACTGTGAATGCAATGACCGCAGCAGATACCGTATTGGTTCCGATCCAATGCGAGTACTATGCGTTAGAGGGATTATCTCAGCTGATCCATACCATCAATTTGGTAAAGAAGAGGCTGAACCCACAGCTGCAGCTGGAAGGTGTCGTCTTTACGATGTATGATGCTCGGACCAAATTGTCCATGCAGGTTGTAGAGAACGTCAAGCAGACGCTGAAAGAGAACATCTATAACACGATCATTCCGCGGAGCATCAAGCTGGCGGAAGCGCCAAGTTACGGAATGCCGATCACAGCATACGCACCAACTTCACCAGGAGCAGATGCATACAGGTTGTTGGCAATGGAAGTAATCGACCACAAGGTATAGTATTTCAGGTACTATTATAATAGGAAGAAACTCATAAACTTTTTCAGAAAAGGAAGCGGATATGGCAGTAAAAAAGAAAGCCGCAAGAGGCGGACTCGGGAAGGGATTAGATCTTTTGATTCCGGTAGAGCCGGCAGAAAAAGAGGAAAAAGACGTTGTTGTTCTGAAGACCTCCATGCTTGAGCCAAACAAGGAGCAGCCAAGAAAATCGTTTGATAGTGAGAAAATCGATGAACTGGCACAGTCGATCAAGCAGTACGGCATCATCCAGCCGATCATTGTCTGCAAGAAAGATGATTATTATCAGATCATTGCAGGCGAGCGCAGATGGAGAGCAGCAAAAAAAGCGGGCGTAAAAGAAGTGCCGGTCGTTGTTAAAGAGTATTCCGACCGGGAGATCGCAGAAATATCTCTGATCGAAAATATTCAGAGAGAAGATCTGAACCCGATCGAAGAAGCGCTCAGCTATAAACAGCTTATCGATGAGTACCACCTGACACAGGAAGAACTGGCACAGCGTGTTTCCAAGAGCAGGACCGTGATCACCAATGCAATGCGGCTTTTAAAGCTTCATAAAGAGGTTCAGAAAATGCTCGTAGATGGAAGACTTTCCGCAGGCCATGCAAGAGCCATCCTGGCACTGGAAGATCCAAAGCAGCAGCTGAAGATTGCCAACGAAGTGGTGGAAAAGAATCTGAGTGTCCGTCAGACAGAAGATCTGGTGAAAGAACTCAACGAAGCAAAACCTACCGCAAAGAAAAAAGCAAAAAAAGATGATGACATGGGCTTTATTTACAGGGATCTGGAGAAAAAGATGACAGCCGCCTTGGGGACCAAGGTCAAGATCAAACGGAAAGACAAAGGAAAAGGAAAGATCGAGATCAGTTACTTTACAGAAGATGAACTCGACAGATTATATGGAATTATCAACAAGGGAGCGAAATAATGCTGGACATTAAATTTGTTCGTGAGAACGCAGAAGCCGTAAAAGAAAATATCAGGAAAAAATATCAGGACGAGAAGCTCCCGCTGGTTGATGCTGTGATCGCTCTGGACAGAGAAAACAGAGATATCAAAGCGGAAGTGGAAGCACTCCGGGCTAATAAAAATAAGATTTCCAAGGAAATCGGAAAACTCATGGGGCAGGGCCTTAAAGATGAAGCAGAAAAGGTAAAAGCTGAAGTTGCCAGAGACAATGCCCGGATCGATGAGCTGTCTGCCCGTGAAAGGGAAGTAGAAGCAGAACTTAAGGAAAAGATGATGATCATCCCACAGATGATCGACCCATCTGTTCCTATCGGTAAGGATGATAGTGAAAATGTTGAAATAGAGCGGTTTGGAGATCCTTTCGTTCCGGATTACGAGATCCCATATCATACGGATATCATGGAAAGCTTTAATGGCATCGATCTGGATTCTGCTCACAGAGTATCGGGCAACGGATTCTATTATCTGATGGGCGACATTGCAAGACTGCATAGTGCCGTTATCGCATATGCAAGGGATTTTATGATCGATCGCGGATTTACATACTGTGTTCCACCGTTCATGATCCGCAGCAACGTTGTGACAGGAGTTATGAGTTTTGCAGAGATGGACGCTATGATGTACAAGATCGAGGGCGAAGACCTTTATCTCATCGGCACCAGCGAACATTCTATGATCGGTAAGTTTATCGACCAGATCATCGATGAAGACCAGCTTCCGATCACCATGACAAGCTATTCCCCATGCTTCAGAAAAGAAAAAGGTGCTCACGGACTGGAGGAGAGGGGAGTATACCGTATTCACCAGTTTGAAAAACAGGAAATGATCGTTGTCTGCAAACCGGAAGAGAGCAAGATCTGGTATGACAAATTGTGGCAGAACACGGTAGATCTGTTCCGTTCCATGGAGATTCCTGTCCGGACGCTGGAGTGCTGCTCGGGAGACTTGGCAGATCTGAAGGTGAAATCCTGCGATGTTGAGGCATGGTCGCCACGCCAGAAGAAATATTTCGAGGTTGGCAGCTGTTCCAACCTTGGTGATGCGCAGGCAAGAAGACTCATGATCAGAGTAAAGGGCAAAGAGGGCAGATATCTGGCTCACACACTTAACAATACCGTTGTTGCACCGCCAAGAATGCTGATCGCATTCCTGGAGAATCATCTGCAGGCCGACGGCAGCGTAACGATTCCGGAGGTGCTCCGGCCATACATGGGCGGAAAAGAAGTCCTTGTGCCAAACAAATAAACACTTTAGCTATTCACCGCATTATTGCGATAAAGCAAGCCTCCTTAGTTAAATGGATATAACAAGCCCCTCCTAAGGGCTAGTTACAGGTTCGATTCCTGTAGGGGGTGTTTGAGGGATCGGAAGATGCACTTCCAAAATCTCTCGGGATAATCAAAGCCCGTAAGGGCCGTAACAAAAATAGCCCACGGGCGAAAATGAAAGAAAGGGAAAATCATGAAAAGAACAAAGTTATTTACAGCGATTTTCGCAATCGTCATGGTAGTCGCAATGCTTGCAATGACTGCATGTGGCGGAAACAAGGGTGGTGACACACCAGCTCCGGCAGGCAGCGGCAGCTCTGCAGCACCGGCAGCAGGCGGCAAGATCATCATCGGCGCAACCGGTCCTCTGACTGGCGATGCTTCCTCTTACGGTATTTCCGTAAACCAGGGCGCACAGATGGCAGTTGACGAGATCAACGCAGCAGGCGGTCTGAACGGCATTATGCTTGAACTGCAGATGAAAGACGACAAAGCAGCAGCAACCGATGCAGCTTCCGCATACGACCAGTTATTTGATGCTGGCATGCAGCTGTCCATGGGTTCTGTCACCAGTGGTGCCTGCGATGCATTTGCACAGAGAGCAACTGCAGACGGACTCTTCGTTCTGACACCTTCTGCTTCCCAGCAGTCAATCATTGAGCAGGGCGACACAATCTTCCGTCTTTGCTTCTCCGATCCGGAGCAGGGCGCTCTGGCAGCAAGAGATCTGTCTGAGAAATATACAAAGATCGGTGTTATCTATGATACTTCCGATACTTATTCCACAGGTCTGTACGAAGGTTTCGTAGCACAGATGGAAGAGCTTGGCAAACAGGATGCTTATGTAACAAGAACATTTGACCAGGATAACAAGAAAGATTTCTCCGCTCAGGTTGAAGCACTGAAAGACTGCGACGTTATCTTCTGCCCGTTCTATTACACAGAAGCAAGCCTTGTCTGCAAAGCTTGTGCAAACAAAGGCCTTAACGACATCCCGATCTACGGATGTGACGGACTGGATGGTCTGGCAGCTCTGATCGATGATACGATCAAGAACCCGATCACTTACATCACTCCTCTGGATGTTACATCTACAGATGCAAAAGTTAAGAAATTCGTTGATGATTACTCTGCAAAATTCGGAGCTACTCCGGATCAGTTCGCAGCAGACGGATATGATGTTATCTACGTCATCTTCGAAGCACTGAAGGCAGCAGGCGTTAACGATGCAAACATGTCCGCAGAAGAGATGTCTGCAGCAGTTGTTGGTATTCTGACAAACGGATCCTTCTCCTATACAGGTATCACCGGCCAGATGCAGTGGACCAAAGAAGGCGCTTGCGACAAGATCCTCAACATCGTACAGCTTCAGTAACAAACAATAAGGAGTATTCCTTACATATCGAAAGACCACGGGCAGTTTCTGCCCGTGGTCTTACAAACTTTTTTAAACGTATCTTAAAAACGGGAGAATTCAAATGGTAATCGCTATTGACGGCCTGAGCCTGGGCGCAATTTACGCACTGATCGCATTAGGCTACACCATGGTTTACGGTATCGCCAAGATGCTGAACTTTGCTCATGGTGATGTTATCATGGTCGGCGCGTATATGATCTATACCTTATGCACGCTTACCTGGACCACCGGGTCTCTGCCAATCTGGGCAGGAGCCCTGATTGCATTTGTGGTCAGTATAGTTGTCTGCACCCTTCTGGGAATGGTAAACGAAAAAGTGGCTTACAAACCGCTCCGTGGAGCCTCGCCGCTGGCGGCTCTTATCACCGCTATCGGTGTCAGCTACCTGCTGCAGGGTATTGCACAGCTGATCTGGGAGCAGAGCAGAGATCGATCTCTATTCTGGACCGTCTGGGAACCGTAAAAGTTGGAACGGTCGCAATCAGATGGAGCAGTATCATCACCGTTGTCTGCGGTGCGATCCTGATGATCGGATTGACACTTTTCGTTAAGAAGACCCGCACGGGACGCGCCATGCTGGCAGTTTCAGAAGACAAGGGAGCTGCACAGATGATGGGTATCAATGTCAATAAGATCGTTTCCGTCACTTTCGCTATCGGTTCCGGACTGGCAACGTTTGCTGCGCTGTTCTATCTGCCTACAACCGCGATCAGCCCGACACTTGGTTCGATGCCTGGTATCAAAGCATTCGCAGCAGCCGTCATCGGAGGAATTGGATCCATTCCGGGCGCCGTGGTAGGAGGAATCCTCCTTGGTGTAGTAGAGGTCGTCTGCAACAGTTTTGAAGCAACGGCCAGCTATACAACTGCCATTGAATTTGCTCTTTTGATCATCATCCTGTTAGTCAGACCGATTGGTCTCCTTGGAAAGAAGAGGAGGGTAAAGGTATGACAATGGAAGGTACCAAGAAAAAAAGCCTCTTCGCAAAGGGGGGCTGGAAAAATTATATTACTTACATTGTGATCATTGCCTTTCTGGCAATCATGATCATTCTGAATCTGACAGTAGGACTTGGCCGAGGGGACAAGAGTACGCTTGCCCGGATCGCGTTCAGCTGTATCCTGGCGGTTTCTCTGAACCTTGTTGTAGGCTTTTTGGGCGAGCTGTCCCTGGGACACGCCGGCTTTATGTGTGTCGGCGCTTATCTGGGCTGCTTTATGGCAAATACTTTAAGAGAGACAACTGGTCTCCCGGAATTGATCGTCGTTATTATCGCGATGATCATTGCGGGTATTGTGGCAGCGATCATGGGATTTGTGATCGGCGTGCCCGCCCTGCGGCTTCGGGGTGACTATCTGGCCATCGCCACGCTGGCCTTTGGCGAGATTGTGCGCTGTATTTTCAAAAACCTGAAAGTATTCGGCGGTGCCAAAGGTATGAGCACAAAGATCTATAATAACAATACGCTGTTTATCCTTGCGTTTGTTGTTCTTTTGATCGTCGTCTTCTGCTGCCAGAATCTGATCAACAGTAAACACGGCCGTGCCGTGATCGCGATCCGTGATAATGAGATTGCGGCAAAGGCAATGGGCATCAATGTAACGTTTTACAAATTACTGATCTTTATCGTTGCGGCGTTTTTCGCAGGTATTGCAGGTGTTCTTTACGGATCTACCATTGGAACGATCCGTCAGGAGACCTTCTCATTCAACTATTCCATTGAGATCCTGGTCATGGTCGTTTTGGGCGGCATGGGAAGCATCAATGGATCTTTGGTCGCAGCAACGATCATTACTTATCTGAACATCCTGCTTCAGAATCAGCTTTCCGGCTCTCTGGCTCCTGTCAAGAACATCGTTTATGCGCTGATCCTGATCGTCATCGTCATCTTCAGCAACGCACCGGCCCTCAAGAACTTCCGGGAGAGTATCAATCCAAAAGCGATTTTGGCAAGGATCTCCAAAAAGAAGCCCGATGCCAGTGTGGTTCGGAACGATGAAGCTAAATGGGACCGCGTTCCGACTAAGATCAATATTGATGAAGTCCTGAGCGCAGATACCCGTTCCGGTTATGCGAATGACCCGGTCCCGCCGGGAGAAGATGTTGTTCCATTGGAGGCGACAAAGGACGAGCTATATCGGCCGTTAGACAGAAAGGAGGAGAAGTGATATGTCAGAATATGTTTTAGAGACACAAAACCTCGGTATCTCCTTCGGTGGTCTGAAAGCGGTGCAGGATGCAAATATCAAGATCAAAAAAGGACAGATCTATGGTATGATCGGCCCGAACGGCGCCGGAAAAACTACCGTATTCAATATGCTGACCGGTGTTTATCTGCCGACAACGGGAACATTTTTCCTGAATGGAGAAGAGCTGAAAGGCAAAACGCAGGAACAGATCAATCATAAAGGGATTGCAAGGACATTCCAGAATATCCGGTTGTTCAGCAATATGTCCGTGATCCGTAACGTTATGGTTGGTCTGCATAACCAGCCACAGTACAAATGTAATTTCCTGACCAGCATGTTCCGTCTGCCGAAGCACTTTAAGACAGAAAAGGCAATGCGTGAGCATGCCAAAGAACTCCTCAGGGTCTTTGATCTGGAAGATGAGCGGAACAATCTGGCCTGCAACCTTCCATATGGAAAACAGCGGAAGTTGGAAATTGCACGTGCACTTGCAACAAATCCGAAACTGCTTCTTCTGGATGAGCCGGCAGCCGGAATGAATCCGCAGGAAACAGCAGATCTGGTGCAGATAGTAAAGAAGATCCGTGATGATTTTGATCTTACGGTCCTTCTTATCGAGCATGATATGAAATTTGTCGCCGGTCTTTGTGACGAGATCACCGTCTTAAACTTTGGTACGGTGCTGGCACAGGGAAAGACAGAAGACTGCCTGAACGATCCGGAAGTTATCAGAGCATATATTGGAGGTTGATGAGATGGCATTGTTGGAAGTAAAAGACCTTCAAGTGAACTACGGAGTGATCCGTGCACTGAACGGGATCAGTTTTGAAGTCAACGAAGGCGAGATCGTGACGTTGATCGGGGCAAATGGCGCAGGAAAAACGACCACGATGCAGACCATCATCGGTCTGATCCCGCCAAAATCGGGAATCATCGTATACAATGGAACAGATATTACAAAACTGCCATCCCATAAGATCGTAAATATGGGCATGAGTCAGGTTCCGGAGGGAAGACGTATTTTTCAGGAGCTTTCTGTCTATGACAACCTGATGCTGGGAGCTTATCTGGAAAAAGATATGAGCAAGATCAAAGCCCGTATTGAAAACGTTTTTGATCAGTTTCCGATCCTGAAAGAACGTCGGACACAGATTGCGGGAACGCTTTCCGGCGGCGAGCAGCAGATGCTGGCAATGAGCCGTGCACTGATGGCAAACCCTAAGCTTTTGATGCTGGATGAGCCGTCTATGGGACTTTCCCCTCTGCTGGTAAGCCAGGTATTTGAGATCATCAAAGACATGAATGCAAAAGGCATCACCATTCTGCTGGTAGAGCAGAATGCAGAAAAAGCACTTGGTATTGCAGATCGGGCGTACGTCCTGACCAATGGAGTGATCACACATCAGGGAACCGGCGCAGAACTGGCAGGCTCAGAGGAGATCAAGAAAGCATACCTGGGTGGTTGAGCACAAACAATACATACCAAACATGAAAACTGCCGCGTAGTCCGTGGCAGTTTGTTATCTGGGGGAGTAATAATGGAAAATATATGGATTCCAAAATATGATATGCCGTGGACGATCCTGCCAAGCGTAACAGACAGCAGCGGAAAGCTTAGCATTCCGGACTGCTTTTCTCTGTTCATGGATGTAGCGGCAGTGCATGCGCCAATGCTGAAGTGCGGCACAGAAGATCTGGCAAAGCAGGGTCTTTTCTGGCTGACTGTCCGTTCCAAGATCAAGATCATCCGCAGACCGCGAATGATGGAAGAAGTGGTTCTTTCCACATGGCCGGAGGAACCAAAGGAAACCAGATGCAACAGGGATTATTCTATCACCAAAGATGGAGAACCGCTGGTTCTGGGAAAAACATTATGGGCTGTTCTGAACATTAAAACAAACCGTCTACATAAAGTGGATGTCTTGTATCCGGAAGGGTTTAAAGCGATCGATGATCTTGCCATCCCGGAACCGTTCACGCAGTTTGATAAAGATTTTCAAGGTGAAGAATTCGCTGCCTATACCGTCCGGTCGACCGATATCGATTTTGGCGGACATATGAATAACATCGCCTATATCCGCGCGATCGAGAGCCTGTTCCCGGCAAAGGAATGGCAGGAAAAAAAGATTTCCGAGATGGAGATTCATTATAAGAGGGCATGTTATGAAGGAGATGTCCTGAAGTTCCAAAAAAAAGCTGAAGGAGATTCCCTGCAGCTCGCAGCATTTCTTCCAAATGGAAAAGTTGCTGTTTACGCGTCCCTGAAATAGGCAGGCCGATCATGAATGAGAAAGAAACCTTTTATCGTGAAAAGGAAGAATGCAGGCTTCCGCTTACTCAGGTAATGGAAGGGGAGACAGACCCTCCATTGCAGGAGCTCAACGAGTTATTTGGTGCCGCGGATGTCCTCAGCATTGAAAATGCGAAAAAGCATCGCAGGATCCTATTGATCCTTTCTATTATAGGAACATTACTGACATTCGCTTTTCTGCTTTATGATGAGGCGGAACTGCACGGGCTGATTCTTGCCTGTGGCGTGATGATACTGTGCCTGTTTTTTGTCCGACGCATTGCCAACAGACTGGAGTGCCATAGAAAATATTTGGAATACAGGGTACTTGCGGAATGTCTGCGGTGTCAGTTCTTTCTCTCTTTTGCCGGAACCGGGATCCGCGTCACGGAGATTTTGCCATGGTCTATCCGCAAGGGGATTCCCTGGAT
>JAGCAK010000077.1 GCA_017652745.1 Lachnospiraceae bacterium | reverse complement strand
GGTGTAGATGTTCTGGCGCAATCCGTACAGTGGCAGAGCCTGTGCGTAAGTCATGCTGTCCATAACAATAACGGAACCGTATTTGATTACGAACATAGATGCTAATGCGGTCTGCATTGCGGTGTCATCCGGAGCAACCTTAGCAACGTTCACGATAGACGGATAACCGAAAGTACGATCCTGTCCCTTCAGAGCGGCACGTCTTACCTGAATTGCATTTGCGTATGCGTCTTTGATGCTTCCGCCGGTGACATCCAGGATCAGCTCTTTGTAGCCAAGGCCTTCGATAGCTGCAACAGTGTCATACAGAGCATCCAGATCCGGTGCACTAACACCCAGCACGACGCCGGCTTCTTTAGCCACATCGACCATCTCCTTGAAGTTCTCCGGAGTTGCGCCGTTTAAGATCGGCTTCTCGTCTTTGCAAAGATCCAGAGCAGCCTTAGCAGCGTCAACATCCTTGCAGTCCAGGATCAGAAGGCGTCCTTTGCCTTTAGTCTTCTCGACCAGACCCAGGTAAGAATCTTTATCAGTGAATTCCAGATTCAGAGCTTCGACATACATTCTCTCGCCGATACGCTCGTAATCGATCTTCTCGATTTCCGGAAGCTTATCATCCACACAGCCCTGGCAGACATTCACTGCGAACAGGTTGCGGGAAACGAAAGTTTTGTCATGACGGAACAGCACGGTCTCGCCGCCCAGAGAGTGCTCGCACTCGCCAGCGCCAACCTTGACAGCCTTCATTGGAGGAGCCGTAGCCTCGCTCAGCTGAGCCTTAGCCTCATCAGACATATGCGGGCAGGCTTCGATCTGTACAGCGCCCTGTGCGACCTTCATAGCGAATGCCATACAGGTCGGGTTGCCGCATTCCTTGCAGTTTGTTTTTGGTGTCAGTTTGAAAATATCAATACCTTTTAATGCCATGATTCATCTCCCCCTTTCCTACATCAACGCAGCGACGAGACGTGCAATGGTATCCACGCTCTTCGGGTGTCTTAAGATGACTGCGTCAGCTCCGCCTGCGATGACAGAGGCTGCGGTGGAGACTTCCATTTCCACGCCGCGCTCTTCTCTCGGGCCCCATTCCGGGAAGTCTTCTTCGGAAACGACAGCTTCTTTCACTGCCCATGCTTCCGATGCGACCGGAGTGATGATCGGCATCTGCAGCATTGCGTCGTTCTGCTCTAAAGCAGCGGCACGGACACGGTCCAGTGTCGACGCAACGTACTCATAACCATAACCAGCGGCAGCGCTGCCAACGTTCATGACATAGTTCTCCGGGGAGATGCCCATCTGAGAAATAAGAACGTTGAGCTGTTTTGCCAGGTTGATATCCACGGCGCTCTCTGCGGAAATCTTCTGCTTGTAAGCCATAACAGCTGCAGCAACGATTCCCTTGTAGTCCTCTTCTCTTGCGGAAACGAAAAGCACGTTCTTTCCGGAAAGAGCCTCAGCGACTTTTTCAAAGAGCTGGGTGTCTTTTTCTACATTCTTGCAGCCGACAACTGCCAGCGGGCAGTCAATAGCGTCAGCTACTTCTTTTGCGATTGCAACGCAGTCCTCGATGGATTTGTTAGCACCGTTCGGATCTGCACCTTCTAAAGATAAAACGACGAAATCAGCGCCCGGCATCTCGCTTGCCTTCTTTGCGATAGCACCGATTCCTTCGCATCCAGCATAATACTCGGCGATGCCCGGAACGGAAGCATCAAATCCTTCGTCCGTGATCTCTACGCCGATTGCTACTTTGTTCTTTGCTTCTCCGTCAAACGTGTACAGCGGGAACGTATTCGCTCCGCCCAGTGTGACAGCTTTGTCCCCAGTACCGATCACCACTTCATTGATGGAAGCGGAAAACTTCTGGGGCGTTCTTTTAAAAGCCATTCGTTTGTCCTCCTAGTTTGATAAAAATATTTAATAATTTTATGTGAACTGCCTGAGCAGTTACTGACGATTTGGTTATGTTTGTTTTACGGTTTTGTTTCGTATGTGTTGCGCGTTGCGGCATCTGCGTCACTACAGCTGATCGCTGGCGATGCCACTGCCGCTTAAATCACGCTAGCGATGTCGCAGCGCGATTTACGTTTAACCAAACAATTTCTCTGCAATCTCGTTCACGGCTTTGCGCGCAGGATTATCATCACCCAGCGTAGCAGTAGGTGTGCCGTCGCAGTCGTATTCATATACATCACCGTCCTGCGGCACCACGCCGATCAGGTCCAGTCCGTATTTTTCAATTTCTTCTTTGATGCCTTCGTTCAATTCACCATTTGGTGCACGGTTTACGATCAGCACGATCCGATCCTGTCCCAGCTTCATCTCGCCACACAGTTCAGCAATGCGGCCGACAGCCTGGATGCCTCTTCTGGAGCAGTCAGACACCAGAACGATCAGGTTGACCGATGGAAGGATGCCGCGGGAGATGTGCTCCATTCCGGCCTCGTTGTCCACCAGCATATATTTGTAGTTGCCTTCCAGTTTGCGCAGTTGCGCGGAAAGCAGATCATTGACAAAGCAATAGCACCCCTTGCCCTGGGTCCTGCCCATGACAATAAGATCAAAATCATCGTCCTCGACCAGTGCGGAGTTGAACTTGTAATCCAGATATTCTTTTTTGCTCATGCTTGGAGGGATTGGGGTGTTATCGTCCATATCGGACTCTGCGATGATCTCGCGGATATCCCCCAGGGTGGTTTCCACTTCCACACCCAGGACCTCATTCAGATTGGAATTTGCGTCAGCATCGACTGCCAGAACAGGTGTCTTGCCTGCCTTGCAGAGCCAGTCGATCATCATGCCTGTGATCGTAGTTTTCCCTGTTCCGCCTTTTCCTGCAAACGCTACTGTATATGCCATATTATCCTACCTCGTTATTTATTTAACAAATCTTGTAAAAAAAAATATTTCTTTATTTCAAGTCTGCTACTTAAGTTAAGATTTTTTACATATTTATTTACAATAATTTTAATTGTTATTGTATACAAAATCAAGAAGAACCCCCCTCCCGGGAAGTTCTTTTTTAAAAACAATTTAAAATATGTTACATGATTCTTGAGAAATTGCTAGAAAGTTACGCAGATCGACTTTTTTCAGCACCGCCCGCCGTAATGGACCAGCATCGCCCGCCGTAACGGACCAGCACCGCCCGCTAGTCCAGATTACGCCTCTACCACGATCAGATTCTTAATAAAGTCCATAGATTTGAGGGTGCCCTCAACAAAGGTCTCGTTCCCCATCACATCCACTAATGTAATCTTTTTGCCATCAGTTTTAACATTGCTGACATATTCGCAGACTTTTTCCTGCGTGCCGTTTTTCTCAAGCATTACAGTTGATAAACACATAATTCCTCCTTCAGGCTATTTCACGTACCGCTCGATGGCCGCCTTCAGCCCCTCAATCGCATCCGTATTGCCTTCCTTCACTGCTTCCACAACGACATGGTCAATGTGGTCTTTTAATAATTCCACACCGGTGGAATTGATCGCAGACTCCACAGCAGAAAGCTGGATCAGGATCTCTGAGCAGTCCCGTCCCTCTTCTACCATGCGTTTGACATATTCCAAGTGCCCGATCGCCCGCGCCAGACGGTTCACGATCGGCTTTAATTCTTCCTGATGATTTGCCATTTTTAATACTTCATTCCAGCCGGCTGTCAACGTCTGACCAACTTCATCTGACATCGAAAGCCCGCCCACTTATGTTTCTTACTCTTCTGCTTTTTTCAGGTTCTTCAGAGCCAGCTCCAGGCAAGCATTGCCTTCGCGGAAATGATCGACCGCGTCATCTACAAGAAATGCGGCTTCGTTCTGTCCGGAAGCCTCTAATTTATGACAGATCTCATGCAGTTCTTCTGCGTGGCTCTTATTGTGCTCGTACATATAAGTGATGAGCGCGATTGCCTGATCCATGCTGTCAAAAGCGGTGATGTGATCATGAAAATGCTCATGAGAATGAGAACTTAAGTCATGCATTTTTCAAAACTCCTTTCGGTAAGTGGCGTCTCCCATAGGCTTCACCCAACTTCTTTGTTACAGTTTAATGAATTCTTAATATTTTGCAAGCGACCCAGGGGGATAGGATATTACTTTTGTGTGACAATTGTTACAGCAGTTCCTCCATCTGCTCCCTTATCTCGTCGCTATAGCCAACCGTAATATGTGTGAAGCTGCTGTCCAAAAACTGCAGGATCTTATCCGTGTGCGGTTTCTTGTTGCCGCGGATCGTGATCTTCTCTTTCGGACTCGTCACGATAACCAGTGAGTACGTCAGCTTCTTTTTCTTTACAAACGGATTCCACTCCGAATACTTATACGCCCAGACGAT
>JAGCAK010000076.1 GCA_017652745.1 Lachnospiraceae bacterium | reverse complement strand
GATGTTTCATCCACCGCAAAGGCACCCAGGTCTTCGATCAGCTGTGTAGGCGTATCCAGCTTCTGCAGTTTTCCCCGGTTGATCAATGCCACCCGCTCGCAGAGAGCCTGTGCCTCTTCAATGTAATGTGTCGTTAAAACGATCGTCATGTTCTGGACATTCACCTGCCTCAGAAGGTTCCACATCTGGCGGCGGCTTAATGCATCCATGCCCGCCGTCGGCTCATCCAGAAGCAATATCTCCGGCTCGATCATCAGCGCGCGGCAGATCATGAGTTTTCGTTTCATGCCTCCGGAAAGGTGACGCACGGTCCGCTTGCGAAATTCCTGCAGGCCCGCAAACTCCAGGAGTTCTTCACTTTTCTGTTTGATCTCTTTGCGGGACATAAAGTAAAGACGCCCCTGATATTCCATCACTTCATCCATGGTCATATCCTGACGCATGGAGTATTCCTGCGTAATAACGGAAAGCTTCCTTTTTTCTTCAGAAGCTTTCCGATCCAGTTTTTTTCCGTCAATGTAGATCTCCCCGCTTGTCGGGAGGAGCACGGTACTCATCATGCTTATGGTGGTGGTCTTGCCGGCACCGTTTGGTCCCAGGAGTCCAAAGAACTCACCGGTATTGATCGTCATGCTCAGATGATCGACCGCCGTAAAATCACCAAATTTTTTTGTCAGATCTTTGATCTCGATCATGCGTAAATTTTATTTCTTTTCCTTTGCAACGATAAGCGAGAAGTAGCCGGCATTATCCGGGATCTCGTCTACGCTGCGGTAGATCTTTTCATTTTCCATGCTGCAGTTTTCGACACACTGCACATCTTTGCCGCTGGCTCTTAACAAATCTTTAACGTCTTTCATGTAGCTTGCGGATTTCATCAAAACATAAGTTCCCGGCTGATCCAGCGGATCTTCGGTCTTGTGTGCTGCCGGGATCACATGCATCGGCTCGTCCCATTCTGTCAGGGAAATGTTCAGTGCGGCTGCAGCTGCGCAGAAGGACGGGATTCCGTTCACCAGTTCCACGGTATATCCGTCTGCTTCCAGATAATGCTGCAGATAACTGAAGGTGCAGTAAATGGTGGAATCTCCAAGAGTAATGAACACAACGTTCTTTCCCTGATCAAGATATTCTTCGATGATCTTTGCACCTTTTTTATGCTCTTCGTCCGTCTTGGCACGGTCTTTCACATGGAGAAAATGAATCGGGATCAGAGTCTTTTCTGCGATTTCCGGAACAGCGCCTGCAGCAATTTTATATGCCGCAGCTTCCGTCAGATCTTTCTCTCTTCCTGGAACTGCGATGACGTCCGCTTCTTTGATCAGGCGGACTGCTTTTAATGTCATTAACTCCGGATCTCCGGGACCAACTCCAACTCCGTATGCAATACCTTTCATTCTCTTTCCTCCTTCAATTCTTTAGCGGCAACTTTTACGCATTCCACAAGGTCTTTTAATGTCGCCTTGGAAGCGGTCCATGTCTTCATGCCATATTCTTTCGCAGCTGCCTCTGTCTGTTTGCCGATGCAGACTGCGTTCACTTTTGTAAAATCCATTCCCTTCAGGCTTTCCGTAAAGCCTTTCACTGTAGATGCACTGGTAAAAACAGCTAAGTGGAAAGGATCACTTTCCATCGCTGCATGCTCATCCAGTACATGGTTTGTTTCATAAACGGTATCATAGGTGGCGATGTCATCCACCGTTACCCCTGCTTTTTTTTGCAGTTCTTCCACCAACTGCGGATTGCCTATGGCTGCACGCGGGATCAGGACTTTATCGCCTTCAACCAGCTTTTCTGCAAGTTCTTTCCCCAGTGTTTCTCCATCGTAAACAGATGGGATGAAATCAGATTTCAAGCCGTATCCGTTCAGCGCTTTCTCCGATCCTTTGCCGATGGACGCGATCTTAACGTTTGCCAGTGCGCGGATATCTGCTTTGGCAAAAAGCTCGTCCATAAAGATGCGGACGCCGGAAGGACTGGTAAAGACGATCCACTGATATTTGCCTGCGGAAAGATCTGCAATTGCTGCCTCCACCGGAGCTTTGTCCTCCACCGGTTTTACAGCAATTGCCGGCATCTCCAGCACTTCTGCGCCTTCTTTGCGAAGCAGTGCGGACATGGTGGAAATCAGTTCTTTTGGTCTGGTCACACAAACCTTGACACCTGCCAGCGGCCTTTTCTCATACCATGCAAAGTCTTCGTTCAGTTTTACCACTTTTCCCACTACAATGATGGCCGGTGTAAGGACCGTTGTCCTGCTGCAGATATCAACAATGGTTCCAAGAGTGCCGGTGATCCGGTGCTGGTCAGCCGTCGTGCCGCGCTCTAAGATAGCGGTCGGCATATCCGGATCCATACCCGCATCCAGAAGGCCCTTTGCCAGATCCGGCAAAGCTGCGATGCCCATTAGAAAGACCAGTGTTCCTTGGGTATCTACCAATGCCTTAAAATCGATATCGTATGTGTTATTGCCCCTTTTGTGCCCCGTGATCACGTGGACGCTGGAGCAGAAATCTCTGTGTGTGACCGGAATGCCGTTATAAGCAGGCACTGCAAATGCGCTTGTGATGCCCGGCACGATTTCAAACGGAATTTCGTTTTCCGCCAGCAGTTCCAGTTCTTCTCCGCCTCTGCCAAAAAGGAATGGGTCGCCGCCTTTTAAACGGACCACATTTTTCCCTTTCTGCGCTTCCTCCAGGAGAACTCTGTTTGTGTCTTCCTGCTTCAGGTAATGGTTGCCAGAGCGTTTTCCTGCAAAGATCAGTTCTGCTTTTTCCGGGATCATAGAAAGGATGCCGGCACCCACCAATGCGTCATAAACGACCACATCCGCGTTCTCCAGCACTTCTTTTCCCTTTAATGTAAACAGGCCGGCATCTCCCGGTCCTGCTCCTACCAGCCAGACTTTTCCGCTCATAGATCCTCCTGCTGTTTGTCTGCTATCTGTTTCATTTTGCGGGCCAGATCGATGCCCAGTTTTTCCGCATTCTTCACAGAACCGGTCTTTGTTTCCGTCCAGTACTGTCCGGATGCGTCATCAAAATATAATGCACGGAGTGTGATCATATCTCCCTCTATCTGCGCGTGCGCACAGACCGGAGAAGTACAGCCTCCGTTCAATTCTCTTACATAAGCCCGCTCACAGAGGGCTGCATAACGGGATGAAGGATCCTCATACCCTTCCAGATATTCGTGATCTTCACCGTCTCTGCCCTGCACGGCTATGATCCCCTGTCCGGCTGCAGGAATGATCTCATCCACAGTGAAATACCGGCTGATCCGCCTTTCCAGACCTAACCGTTTAATGCCTGCTGCTGCCAATACCAGTGCGCTGAACTGGCCTTCATCCAGCTTTCTAAGACGCGTCTGCAGATTTCCTCTGACCGGCTCTATTTTGTAATCAGGAAAGATCTTTTTCAGCTGCAATACGCGGCGCAGACTGGAAGATCCGATAGGCAAAGACGGGTCCATCTCGGTTACGCCTTCCGGCAGGATCAGCACATCTCGCGGATCTTCCCGTTTGGAAAACGCGATCAACGGAAGGCCTTCCGTTAACTGCATCGGCACATCCTTCAGGGAGTGCACCGTAATATCAACGCGTCCTAACTGCAGAGCCAGATCCAGCTCTTTTACAAACAGTCCTTTTCCACCCACTTGATCCAGGGTGCGGTCCAGAATCTTATCGCCGGTCGTCTTCATCGTCTGCAGATCTGCAAAAGCATCATCCACTGTTTCATTGATGAAGTCCACAACGGTCATGCTCTGAATTACCGCTAATTTACTGTCACGGCTGCCAACTACAACTCTTTTCATAGATCGAACTCCCTCACTGCCTCTAATGTCAATTCAAGGTCTTCCTTTGTGTGTGCAGATGAGATGAACATCGCCTCAAACTGTGACGGAGCAATATAGATGTGTTTGTCCAGCATATGTCTGAAGAAGATACGGAACTTTCTCGTGCGGCTGGTCTGTGCGGAATCATAATCTTTCACCTTTTCCCGTGTGAAGAAGACACATCCCAGTGAACCGATATGATTCAGGCAATGCGGAATGTGCGCATTGTTCAGGATGAAATCCATTTCCGTAAAGAAGCGGTCACTCTTCTCGTTCAGATCTTTATAGAAATTCGGAGTTTCTTTCAAGACAGTCAACTGTGCAATGCCGGCTGCCATAGCAACAGGATTGCCGCTCAGCGTACCGGCCTGATAAACAGGGCCAAGCGGAGCCACCTGCTCCATAATATCTTTTCTTCCGCCGTAAGCACCGACAGGCATTCCGCCGCCGATGATCTTGCCGAATGTCGTCAGATCCGGCTTAATGTTGTAATATCCCTGCGCACCGTCTAACGCAAGGCGGAATCCGGTAATGACTTCGTCAAAGATCAGAAGTGCTTCATTCTCATCGCAGAGTTTACGCAGGCCTTCCAAAAAGCCGTCCTCCGGAAGCACCACACCCATGTTGGCACCGACCGGCTCCACAATGATGGCGGCGATCTCATTTGGGTTTGCTTCAAATAATTGTCTTACGCTGTCCAGGTCATTGTAGACAGCTGTCAATGTATCTTTAGTACATCCTTCCGGTACACCGGCACTTCCCGGGATTCCTTGTGTCATCAGGCCCGATCCGGCTGCCACCAGCAGCGCATCGCTGTGTCCGTGGTAGCATCCGGCAAATTTGATGATCTTGTCTTTTCCGGTAAAACCTCTGGCTGCGCGGATCGCACTCATGACTGCTTCCGTACCGGAGTTGACCATACGAACCATCTCGATGGACGGCACGATC
>JAGCAK010000075.1 GCA_017652745.1 Lachnospiraceae bacterium | reverse complement strand
CCTGATAACTTGCCTCCGGCGTATTCATAACATCAAGAAGCTGATGCCGAAGAAGAAGGCCGCCTGTTGTGAAGACAACGGCACAGATCAGAAGAAAGATGGATAACGTACCTATAACTTTGCCGACTTTTTCCTTTTGACCGGCACCTACGAACTGGGAAATGATGATCGATGCGGCAGCGGAAAAGCCCATGACAAGCATGGTAAAGAAATGCGAAATATCGCCGCCGATGGTGACACCGGAAATGCCTACATTACCGATTACATGACCAACAACGATCATGTCCACCATATTGTAGACCATCTGGAGTAAGTTAGCGAAAAACAGCGGCATCGAGAAAACGATCAGCTGCTTCCAGATATTTCCTGATGTAAAATCTGTGATCAAGCCCTTCTTCATAGTGTCCTTATTATACTACCGTGTCAGCATAATGGCGCACTTTTTTCATACAAAAGAAAAAGCCGCAGCTCTTTATGAATAAAGAACCACGACCCTTCATCGGGGTGACAGGATTCGAACCTGCGGCCTCTTGATCCCAAATCAAGCGCTCTAGCCAAACTGAGCCACACCCCGTTTTTATGCGATTTTTCGCACGTGATGTATTATATATGAAGGCATTTTCGATGTCAATCAGATTTTAGTTCCTTTAATGCTGCCACGACCTGCTGCAGGGCTTTTCCTCTGTGACTCACTTTGTTTTTTGCCTCCGGTGACATTTCTGCAGAAGTCATATTCTCCTCCGGCACATAGAAGATCGGATCATAGCCAAACCCGTTTTCTCCAGCGATGTCGTAAGCGATCCTTCCTTCAAACACCCCGCGGAATACCTGTGTTTCTTTTTTTACGCCATCCTTTTCCGGGAATGCCAGTGCCATTGCACAGACAAAGCGGGCTCCCCTCTTTTCCTCCGGCACATCCTCCAGCTGCTTTAAGATCGCACGGTTCTTGGTCGTATAATCGGTATCCTCGCCCATAAAGCGGGAGGAATAGACCCCCGGGGCGCCATCCATTGCGTCGATCATCAGGCCGGAGTCATCGGCCAGAACCATCTGTCCGGACAGGTCACGGATCGTTTCCGCTTTGATCACAGCGTTCTCTTCAAACGTCGTGCCATTCTCATCGATCTCTGCCTCAATACCGGCATCCTTCATGGAAAGGATGCTAATAGACGTCCCCTCCAGCATTTCCCGGATCTCCCGGACTTTATTCTGATTGCCTGTCGCCATGATCAGCTGCATTGTCATCGCTCCTTTGTAAATGCTTTCAGGCAGACATTACAGTTAGAGCTTTCCTGCGTCCGCTCCCAATGTGTACCTGTATTGCTAATGTAACTTTCTTTACCTTCTGTAATGACCGTCCCGGTCCGCATATCTTCCGCATTCATTTCCATTGCGATCGGATGCGTGCTTCCCGGTGTGTTGATCTCCACGATCACCGCAAACCGCTGTCCAGCCTGCAGAGAAACTTTGTTTTTCAGTTTCACCGTATAATAGCCGGTATCCGGCAAAACTCCCTGCGCAACCGGTTCTCCGTAAACGGTGATGTCGCCCTCTTCCTTTGTCTTTGTATCCACATAAACTTTATAAGTCGTATCTGGTCCTGTCGCATAAAAGCTGACAGCACACAGATCCTCATTGCCGTTAGCCGTATACGCATTGGCGAAAAAGGCACGGTTCTTGTTATAGCCTACACGGCCGATCCATCCGCAGTCATCATACTGATAGATGGCATCATAATTATCTGCATCCTCAATGCGTGTATAGACTTCAGTGCAGGTGCCGATGAGCGCATCATCATAAGAAATATAGAAAACGCCGTCTTCGCCAAAACGGTTGCCCCAGCTGTTCTGACAGATAAACGCACCGTCCTGCACAGCTCCTGTCGGGAAATTGTATGCCGGATAATAATCATCCCAGCCGATGATCACGATCTCATGATTCGGCTGCGTATCCGTTGGATAACAATAGGCATTTGCCTGCGCATTGTAGTACCGGTCATCAATCGTGCTCTCATCCAAAAGAGCCATATAAACGGAACTTTCCACCGCGCCGTATTTGAAGACCATCTTTTTGATGGTTTCGTAATCTTTGCTTTCGATCATCCGCACTTCCTGCACATGCTTTACAGCAGAAAGATCCGGATCACTTTCTCCGTCTCCGTATGGATCCTCTGCTTCATTCACCGGACCCTTCCAGGAAGACAGATAAGCCAGTGCCATAATATAGTCGCCGCCTTCTTCCGGCTCCAGCCCAAAGCCGCTGTGATACAGCAGATGGTCCTCGGAAAAATCGGTGTACTCCACAGGCATGAGCGTGCTTTCCACAGCACTTAAGGCCGCAAATGCCCAGCAAGCTCCCAGGCTGGCCTGATCTTTCACATAAGTCAGACGGTCTCGTTCGATCAGATTGTAATAAGCCGGCAGATCCAGTGTTTCTGCGCCGCGGATAAACTCCGCCTGCAAAGCTTTTGTGTTCCAGTTGTATGTATAATGGAATCCTTTTTCTACAACTTCTGCCGGAATATAAACGGTATCATTTTTAGCAACAGCAGCCTCCTGCAGGATGATCTCCTCTCCATCCAGATTCACAACAGGATCATTCAGAAAAAGAGAGATCTGATCATTTCCTTTTTCGATCAGCAGCTGGGAATCATTATACAAGCTGACTGCACAATCAAATGCTTCCCGCATTCCCATTTCAGAAAACATCATGTTCATGGAGTCGCTCATATACATCTCGTCCAGGATCATGGAAGGAAGAGCCTCTCCGTCCACTAATATTTCCGGCTGCTTTTCATTCACATAACTTGCCAGCGCCACTCTCCAGACCTGATTGGTCTCCACGGAAGAGCGGGACTTTGCCACATAATCAGACTCTTTAAAAAGCCCGATTCCTATGACAACGGCGATCGCGCAGATAAACGTTATGATGATGGAAATAAAAACTTTCTTCATCGAGGCTTTGGTCCCATGTACTGGTAAAAGTATGTTTTGATCATACCATTATAAATCTTGCGGTTCTTGGTGGCTTTGCCGCCAAAATACTTTTGTGCGTCCTCATAAGAGGTTATAAAGAAGGCTGACCAGCTGTCCAATGCACGGAAGCGTTCCCCAAAGGTACGGTAAAGTTCCGGGAGATTCTTTTTATCTTCCAGACGTTCTCCGTACGGCGGGTTGGTGATCAGGAATCCATATTTTTTCGGATGAGAAAGATCCTTCACATCCCGCTGCTGAAAATGAATATACTTGTCAACGCCTGCCAGTTTTGCATTGTGTCTGGCAACCTTAATGACCTGCGGGTCGATGTCATAGCCCTGAATATCCATCTCTTCCGGAAGATCGATCAGATCATTCGCTTCATCGATGGCATTGTACCATACTTTCTTTGATAAAAGATTCTTCCAGTCCTGGCTTAAAAAGTCACGGTTCATGCCCGGAGCCATCTTGCAGGCCATCATCGCAGCCTCAATTGGAAACGTGCCGCTTCCGCAGAACGGATCCACTAGGATGCGGTCTTTTTTCCACGGCGTCAGGGCAATCAGTGCACTTGCCAGTGTTTCCGATATCGGTGCTTTGGATGCCAGTGCCCGGTAGCCTCTCTTATGCAGAGATTCTCCCGTGGTATCGATCGTGACCAGGACATTGTCTTTATGAATGAAGACCCTAAGCGGATACTCTGCCCCGGTTTCTTCAAACCATTCTTTATGATAGGTTTGTTTCATTCGTTCAACTATAGCTTTCTTCACGATCCTCTGGATGTCGGAAGGGCTGAACAGTTTGGATGAAACAGAGGATGCTTTCTTGACCCAGAACTTTCCATCTGCAGGAAGATACTTTTCCCACGGAAGCGCTTTGGTGTTTTCAAACAGTTCATCAAAGGTGCTGGCCGCAAACTCGCCTACCTTTAACAATACACGCTCGCAGCTGCGCAGAAAGATGTTGGCACGTGCAAGGCCATCTTCCTCTGCAAAGAAGAAGACTCTTCCATCTTCCACTTTTGCGATCTCATAACCCAGATCCTGGATCTCTTTTTTCAGTACGGCTTCCAGACCAAAATGGCATGGTGCCACTAATTCTAATATCATTTTTTATCCTCTAATTAACCAAAAACATCTTTTCCCGCACAGCATACGGAAATAGAATATCTGTTTTGGGCAGAACTGCTTGCTTTTTCAATTCGCGACCGATAAACTGAATTCGGATGACAAAAGTCATTCAAATAATAACCCCTTATTATTTATTTATACTCCCCTCAAAAAGCCGACATCCCCGTCGGCTTTTTGCCTCTTCCCCCGACCGAAGGTCGAGGGAGCCTAAGCTGCTTAGAGCGGTTCAAAAAAGGCCGCTAACGGCGGCCAAAAGATCTGATCAGGAATACAACTCCGACAACAATTGCCACGATCAGGAAAATGGAACCGAAATTCCGGATGCTGAAGCGGATCAGCGAAAAGACCAAAAGGACGGCCAGTACAGCGATAATGCCCAGGATCACAAGGATGCCTCCACATCCGGCTCCTCCCTGCAAGGGTGAACCTCCCTGTGTATTGCTTCTCTGCGCACCACTTCTGTAAGCACCTTCATTCTGACCGGAGTAGGTGCCATCTTCCCTGTAAGTTCCGCCGTTTCCAGTGTTCCCGGGACTCTTTCCAAAAATGCCGGAATTGATCCCGTCGGAATCATCGTACGTATCTGTACTGGTGCGGTATGGTCCATCATAGCCGGCTTCTTCCGCAGCCCGGTTCGTGGAATCGATCAAAGTCTTCGCGATCAGACGCGGGTCCCCCAATTCTTCCACAACGCTCTCTTCACTTGCCCCGTTTCCCATCTGGCCGGAGATATAAGCTTCATAATAACTGATCTGCGATTCTACTTCGCTGGTCGGGATCTGTCCCGTCAGCTGTCCGCGTAATATAGATAAAAATTCGTTTTTACTCATGTTTTGTCCTTTAAAATATCCTGATAAAACATCAGCCCTCCAAAAAACCTGGAGGGCTGTCCGTGCATTAGAGGATTCGAACCCCCGACCTTCTGGTCCGTAGCCAGACGCTCTATCCAGCTGAGCTAAATGCACACATCACGCAAAGGCTATTCTACAACCGCACGTTCTGATTTGTCAACCTCTTAACTCGATTCGTGGAACGCCTTTGTTTTCTATGTAATCTTTGGTGATGATAACGGTTCCAATACTGTCATCCTTTGGAATCTCATACATGATATCCAGCATGATCTCCTCGATGATCGACCGCAGGCCTCTGGCTCCGATGCCTCTCTTTTCTGCCCGCTGAGTCAACGCTAACAGAGCATCATCTTCAAACTCCAGTTTCACCTCATCCAGCTCCAGAAGCTTCTGATACTGTTTCAAAATTGCATTCTTAGGTTCTTTCAATACCTGCACCAGCATTTCACTGGTAAGATTCTGCAGTGTCACAACAATCGGAAGACGCCCCAAAAACTCCGGGATCATACCGAACTCTCTTAAATCTTCCGATTCCACATGATCTAAAATGTTAATATCGTCATCATATTTATCTTTCAGATCTGCCTTGAATCCGATAGAGGAATTCTTGCGCAGCCTGGTCTTGATGATCTCTTCCAGTTCCGGGAACGCGCCGCCGCAGATAAACAGGATGTTTTTCGTGTTGACCGTGGTCAGAGGAACCATCGCATTCTTGCTGCTGGCACCAACCGGCACTTCCACTTCACTGCCCTCCAGGAGTTTTAGCAGACCCTGCTGGACAGATTCTCCGCTGACATCCCTGCCGCGGTTGCTGTTCTTTTTGGCGATCTTATCGATCTCATCAATAAAGACAATACCGATCTCCGCTTTCTCCACATCATTATCTGCTGCTGCCAGTAGTTTGGATAATACGCTCTCGATATCATCACCGATATAGCCTGCCTCAGTCAAAGAGGTCGCATCGGTAATCGCCAGCGGCACATCCAGAAGCCTTGCCAGCGTCTGGACAATATAAGTCTTTCCGACACCAGTCGGTCCTATCATCAGCATGTTGGATTTCTGAATCTCAACATCATCCGAATCATTCAGCCGGTCTCCGGCGAGGATCCGTTTATACTGATTATAGACGGCCACAGAGATGGCCTTCTTTGCCTTCTCCTGTCCAATCACATACTCGTCCAGTTTTTCTTTCAGCTTATGCGGCGGGAGGACCTTCTCCGGATCAACCAGAGGACCTGTCCGCTCTTTTTTCT
>JAGCAK010000074.1 GCA_017652745.1 Lachnospiraceae bacterium | reverse complement strand
CGGTATTCGACCACGTGGACATGAAGAGCCGGAAGGGGTTCCGGCTGCTGACGCTGGGCTGGTCGGACGGGAATACCTTCATACCCAATGTCAATCACTTAGGCAATAGGGTTCCACAGAAGGAGAAGAGGATAGGGAATAATGAACATAATATCAACAATGACATAATACTGGTGCCACAATTTTGAAACCGGCGAACCTGTGCAACCAGCACAGGGAGGGCCGAGAAATGCGGACATCAAAGAATACTGTCAGAGAATCCAGCAACATCATTCATTCCGAAGAAACGAAACGAAGGACTGTCAAAGACCCCAACCGCCACTTTACCAGAAAGAGGAAGCTGACATACGTTATGTTGGTATCATTGATACTGAGTCATTTTCAGACGACCATACAGAGTGCTCTCAATCATTTCCGACCACTTGTAGACGCGGGAATAACGATATATCAGAGCGCGTTCTCACAGGCTCGCGCGAGGATAAATGACACCGTTTTCCGCGAGCTATTTGAGATGACAGCGCGGACGGGTTATGAGAGTCGCAGCGCATTCAAAAAGGCTGGCGGGCAGCTGCATGAGGGAAGGCTGGTCTGTGCCATTGACGGTTCACACGTCAAATTGCCTTATACAGCAGAACTCAAGGAATACTTCGGGACCAGCGGTCAGGGTGGAAAAGCGGTTACTGCGCGATGCTCGGTGCTGTACGATATTCAGAATGACATCGTATTGGATGCCGTGTTGGACAAATTCAGTGTCGGCGAGCGTTCGCAGGCTATAAAGTTGCTGAAAAAGCGGCACATTTTCGAAGGAGTCAAGGAACTGATCATCTTCGACAGGGGCTACTACTCCAGCGATTTCATGGAAGAACTCCTGGCCCACGGCTATGAGTTTGTATTCCGTATGCCGACAAAGCGTCTTGAACAGGCGGATTCACTGCCAAACGGAATCCATACCGTCAAGGTCACGCTGAAGGACGGAAAACGCGCCCGTGTTCGAATCGTGAAATTCAATCTGAACAGCGGAGAGACAGAAACGCTGCTCACCAACTTCTATAAGCAGCACATGACCGTAGAAGACTATAAAAAACTCTATTTCATGCGCTGGCCCGTGGAAACCAAATTCGATATCGTCAAGAACAAAATCCAGCTTGAGAACTTCACCGGTCGGACGGTGGAAGCCATCTCGCAGGATTTCTATACCTGCATGTATTTGACGAACATGGTCGCAATATTCAAAGCAGAGGCGGATTGGGAAATCCGTGAGCAGCGCAAGGACAAGAACAATAAATACGAATATCAGGCAAACACGAATGAGATTGTCGGTTCGTTTAAGGATCGCTTCATCCTGGCCTGCCTGGAACCATCTCCGTCCAGAAGTAAAAAGCTGATCGATCAAATCTTCTCGGAAATCAAACGCTCTGTTGTCCCGATCAGACCCGACCGTACTCTTCCACGTCCTCAGTCCGTCAGGCGCATGAAGCATTATCACAATCAGAAGTGTAACGCCTGATTCGCGCTAAGTGATTGACATTGACTCTCCATCAATCATTTCTTTATTTTAGTATACCATTTTATCTTTATTGCTGTGAACACTCTGTCATCCTGAAAAAAACTCTTGTTGAGCTGACCTTCGCATGTTATAACCCGTTTTTAAAAGAAATAAGAAGTGCGAGACGAAAAGACCTCCGAAGACCCCCTGAAAGAAGGGGGTTTTACTTTTTTTGTCAAAGGGTATTGAAAGTCATGATATGTTATGGTATAATATAGATAGAGCAGCAGAAAGAGGGAAAAATAATGCAACTGAAATTGACTAAGCATACGCGTGCAGATGGCAGTATACGAACCCAGGTTCATATTGTCGAGGGCTACAGACCATCTCCCGGCGCCAAACCCAAGCAAAGGATTTTGAAGTATTACGGGTATTTAGAAGATCAGGATAACCCAGAGGCCTTTCTGGCCGGATTAAGGGCAGAAATCGAGGAGAACCGGAAAGCAAAAAAACAAATAGATATCAACTTCGATTCGGGCAGAAAGATTAACGATACCACGAATCGGGATTTGTATTATGCACCCTTTCTATTGGAAATCCTGTATCGAAGGCTGAGACTGGAGGCGTTTTTTCAGGAAAAACGGAATTCGAGAGCTGAATATGATCTGAACGCGATATTCAAGTATCTTGTCAGCATGCGGTGTATGAACACGGATTCCAAGAGGACAACCTATGCCAATTTAGAACATGTATATCTGGCGGATAAAAGCTTTACTTTAGAGGATATATATCATGCACTGGACGAAATCTGTGCGATGCGTTTTGCTCTGCAAGAGCATCTGAACGCGGAACTGCAAAAAATCCTTACGAAAGACAAGGCGTATCTGTATTTAGATACAACGAATTTCTATTTTGAGAAGGATTATGCTGTCGAAGACACGCTGCCGCAGAAGGGCGTATCCAAAGAGCATAGAACAGACCCCATCGTACAGTATGGGCTTGTACTGGACAGCAATGGACTTCCGCTATTGTCAGAAGCTTATCCGGGGAACACCTCGGACTGCCTGATCCTACAACCGCTGATTTCAGAGGTCAAAAACCGCCATATGACGGAAGGAAGGGTTGTCGTCGTAGCTGACAAGGGATTGAACTCAGGGAAAAATATAGACTATCTGTGCAATGAAGGAGATGGCTTTCTCTTTTCACAAGTGCTTCGGGGAAAGAAGGGTAAGCGTTACGCGGATAGAATATTCAACGATGCTTTGTATACGGTAAATGCCAGCGGAACATATAAATATCAGCTTTTCAAGGAGAATTATAGTGGCAAGGACAAAAACGGAAAAGGCGTCATTCGAGAACGCCTTGTGTTGATTTACTGGAGCAGGGAAGATGCGGAGTTTGCGAAGCAAAAACGCGATATAAAGGTAAAACGCGCAAAGAAGAAGCTGACGAACAATATATATGGTGTTACGCACAAGGCTGATGAATACTTAAAAGAAACTGTTGTCGATAGAGAAACCGGCGAAATTCTCGATACCGCCTCCGTTCTCTGTGTGGATGAAGATAAAATCCGGGAAGAAGAGAGATATGATGGTTACTTTTGTCTCATCACTTCGGAGCTGGATTACTCAGAACAGAAGATGAGGGAAGTATATCATAATCTCTGGAAAATAGAAGAGTCTTTTCGAATCCATAAATCAGATTTGGATACGCGTCCTATTTTCCTGCATTTGGACAACAGAATACGAGCGCACTTACTTATTTGCCATGTCGCCCTTGTTTTTATTCGCCTTATCCAGCTTGCCATTGGGAAACCTGGCATTTCCGCTGAACGCATTATTCGCGTTTTCTCCAACTGTGTCCTTGATATCCCTCAAAACGGCATCCTCCACCTTCATGCTGTTTCAGATAAAATGGAGTTTGCTTCTTTCCTCGACCATCGCGGCAGGCTTGCCTATACGACCAAAACTACCGGCTTTGATGAAGTCTCACACGACTTTGATTTGGTTTGCCGCGCTTTGGGTCTCTCCTTTTCCTATGCTTATATTCGGCAGGAACAGTTTAATTCTTTGGTTCGCAAGGCTATACCATTACTTTGATACGCCAGCTTTTCCCTTTATTTGCCGTCCTTTTCCTTCCTTTGCTTTATAAAACGGGTTATAGCATCCAGGCTCGCTTTTGTCTACTCGGTTTGGCAAAAAAGGTGAAGGTGAAATCCCCGCGGGTCGGCCGGAGGGGGGTTTTTGGGACTTGGGCGTGCGGTGCAAGTAACCCGCGGGATATGTCCCGCCGGACGCGGGCCGACAGGGTGGATCATCATTTTTTGCGAACCGGCGGGTGGAACGGGCGTCACATTCTACTGCATATGGCGAAAAAAAGTCAAGTGATGCGCATTGAATCATAACCCAACAGGGGTTATAATATAGAATACGATGGTTGTACCCTGTCCG
>JAGCAK010000073.1 GCA_017652745.1 Lachnospiraceae bacterium | reverse complement strand
AGGACTGCAGCAACAGAATTTAAGACGAGAGAAGACAGTGGAGATCTTTACATTGAAGGTTACTTCGCTGTATTCAATAGCAACTATGACTTAGGGTATGGCATGAGTGAATCAATCGCTCCGGGTGCATTTACAAATACACTTGCGGACGATATCAGAGCACTTGTGAATCACGACACCACCTTGGTACTTGGCAGGACATCAGCGCATACGCTTGAAATCAGCCAGGATGAAAGAGGGCTGTGGGGAAAGGTCAAGATCAATCCGAACGATCAGGACGCAATGAACCTGTATGCCAGAGTTCAGAGAGGTGATGTATCACAGTGTTCGATAGGATTCGACATCATTGACGAGGAAACCGAGTACCGAGAAGATGGTGGAGCACATTGGACGATTAGAGATATCAAGCTGTATGAGGTCAGCGCATGTACTTTCCCGGCATATGAAGAAACCGCAATATCTGCAAGACAAAAGGACCTTGAAGATTTAAAAAAGCGGAAGAATGAGCTGTGGAAAGAGGAAATGAAAAAGAAGCTTAAAGGAGGTCAATAACATGGCTTTAAGATCCCTTATGCTCGGCAAAAAGCTGAGAGATAAGAAGAAAGCTCTTGAGGAATTAAGAGCAAAGATGTCTGATCTGGAATCAAGAGAAGCTGAACTCGAGAAAGCTATTGAGGAAACAGAAACGGACGAAGAGAGAGCTGCAGTAGAGGAAGAAGTTGCAAATTTCGAAGCAGAAAAAGAAGCAACTGAAAAAGAAATCACAGACCTCGAAGCAGAAGTTGGTGAACTCGAAAAAGAACTTGAAGATATTCCAAACGAAGTACCGGAAGAATCACCGGATGAAGTGAAGGAAGAAAGAGCAAAGGAGAGTATGATCATGAACAAAAGATTCAGAGAGATGACCTATCAGGAGCGTGAAGCTTTCGTAGGTCGTGAGGAAGTTAAATCATTCCTCGAGGAAGTAAGAACAGCGATGAAGGAGAAGAGAGCAATATCTAATGTTGGATATCTTATCCCGGATTCAGTCCTTGGACTTCTCAGACAGTCAATTGAGGACTATTCAAAGCTTTACAATGCTGTAAAGAAGATTAGCCTTAAGGGAACAGGAAGAATGATCATTGAAGGTCAGATTCCAGAGGCAGTATGGACAGAGGCATGTGCAAATCTTAATGAACTCGACCTCAGCTTTTCAAAGGTTGAAGTTGACGGATATAAGGTTGGCGGTTACTTCAAGGTTTGTAATGCAACACTTGAAGACACAGACATTAATCTTGCATCTGAACTTATTGAGAAGCTTGGACAGGCTATCGGACTTGCACTTGATGCAGCTATAGTATTCGGAACCGGAACAAAGATGCCGGTTGGTATCGTTACTGCACTTAAGGCTGTTGCAAGCACACCAAATGTCGTAACAATCCCATCTACAACACTTGCTGATGACCTCATCAAGGCTATCATCGATGCAGCTGCACTTATCTCAAGCAGATATTCAAGTGCTGATTATACCTGGATCATGAACAAGAAGACATATCTTGAAATTAAGAAGAACATGATGAAGGTTAATGCCGCAGGTCTTCTCGTTGCAGGAAACGAGTTCCCAATCGTTGGTGGCAAGATCATCGAACTTAACTTCATGCCGGATAACGTAATCGTTGGTGGTTATGCTGACCTTTACCTTCTTGCAGAAAGAGCCGGAACAGAAATATCTACATCAGAGCACGCATTCTGGACAGCAGATCAGACAGGATTCAAGGGAACTGCAAGATATGACGGCAAGGTCCTTGATGTAAATGGATTTGTGGCAATTGGAATTAACGGGGCAGATGGTGATGACATGGTTCACACCTTCCCACAGGACGGTGCAAATTTATAACAAGTCTCACGGTAGCGGCCGCACCCGCTGAGACTGATTTCTGGGGCACAACAGCATCACAGATGCAGAGCGGTGTCTCAGTTAGCGGCAACAAGATTACTGGTACATTAATTAAGCAGACCAGTGGTCAGATAGTA
Source organism: Lachnospiraceae bacterium (assembly GCA_017652745.1). Classification (GTDB taxonomy): domain Bacteria; phylum Bacillota; class Clostridia; order Lachnospirales; family Lachnospiraceae; genus RGIG5612. The sequence goes on along the minus strand of JAGCAK010000073.1, from coordinate 1,379 downwards.
ACTGATTGGGGACAGGGTTATTTCATCGGCCTTAAGTTTACACCGGATAGTGATGCAACAGTCACAAAGGTAGGTCTTACTCCATCTGCAGGCAGCGGACTTGTAGCACTTGATCCGGAAAACCTCGCAATGTTTAAGCTGACCGATATATCAGCTCAGAGGCTTAAAGTAGTATCTAGCAGAGCCGGTGAAGAGAAGACATGGTTCTTTGACCTTAGTGGTCTGACTCTATCAGACAGTTAGGAGGCTATATGGTAGTAGTAGCACCTGGTAATCCTGTGCCAAAGCCTCAGGATAAACCGGAAAAAAAGAAAAGCACTAGAAAGTAGGAGGAAACGTATATGACAGACGCTGAAAAGCTGACGATGCTTAAGGTTGACCTCGGCATAAGCGTCGAGGCATATGACACAAGACTTTCTCAATACATTCAGGTTGCCAAACAGGAAATCGGACGAGAGGGTATAACCCTCTCCGAAGAGGACCTTGATGATAATAATCTTGTGATCATGTATGCAGCATATATGTGGCGCAAACGTGAATCAGGAGATGGTATGCCTAGAATGCTCAGATATGCATTAAATAACCGGCTCTTCAAAGAAAAAATGGAGGAATAAGCATGAAAGACACAGTGATCACATTGATTGGTATTACTTATCGCAAGAACTCATCTGGAGTAGATATCGCTGTTGAAACAGAGAGAGAAGTATACGTTGGTCTGAAATCAGTGGGAAGGTCCGATTTTTATGCAGCAGGACAGGCGGGGCTTGCGCTCGATCATGTCTTTGTAACAGATCCGATTAATTACAATGGAGAGCAGGAAGTTGAATATCTCGGGGAAAGATACGAAGTGACGAGAACGTATCAATCATCATCAAATGTACTCGAGATATATGTAGGTCATAAGGCGGGTGTGTTCAGTTGATTGATTTATCTAAAGAAATTAACAGCATACTGAAGGATTATGCAGATGATGTGGAAAAAACCTTGCTGAAAGTTGAGGATGAGGTAGCGGAAGAAGCTATTGATAAGCTAAAGAAAACATCACCACAAAAGACCAGAGGAAAGAAGAAGGGGCACTATGCAAAGAGCTGGAAAGTTGATAAAAAAGCGAAACAGCGATATGCACAAACGATAATTCACAACAAGGATTATCAGCTTACACATCTTCTGGAGAATGGTCATGACATTGTAAGAAATGGTCAGGTAGTGGGACATGCAGCGGCTCAGCCTCACATTAAGCCGGTTGAAGAATGGGTAAAAAAAGAAATGGTGGAAAGGACTGAAAAAGAACTATGACAAATGAAGAAATAGCAGAAATGCTTAACAGAATAGCGGATACGCATTATAGTCATGCTCCTATCGGGACAGCCATTCCATTT